>JAZOSR010000023.1:0-44942 GCA_045657225.1 Eubacteriales bacterium
CTCGGCGCTCGACGAAAATAAAGGAGAAATACCCTGTTTTTTGCTTGCAAAATGCGGTTGTTCAAACCGCAAAGGGTATTTCACGAGGCGCGGCATTTGTGCAAATACAGCAACTGCGATATGCGCCTCAAACGCCTATCGTGCCGAGATCACGCTTTCTGCATCAAACTGTAACAGCCCATTTCCCCGCAGCAGTTCGCGCAGACCAACAAAATAGCAAAAGGCGGGACTTTCGCGCGAAAGTCCCGCCTTTTTTTGATCAAAGCTCCGCTATGGCGGCTTTGTATTCCTCTTTTGTGGCAATGATGGTAAGCGCCGCAAGCAGGGCGTTCGGTGTCATACCCTGTGGCAGAGAAAAGCGCGCGGCAAGCGCATCGCGTCGCGCGGCGGCACCGTCTGTGCCCGTGAGGCCGTCCTCAAAAAAATCAAGCTTGGTGATCGGGTCACCCGTCTTCGCCTCTCCCGTTGCAAGCGGCAAAAAGAGATCATACAGCCGCTCGCGCTCCTGCCCCTCAACGCCAAGAAATCCCGCCGCGCTCGGTGTGGCTTTGCGCGCTTCTTTGCCCTTGATCTGCGGCACGTACAGGGGGATCACACGGTCCTTTGGCAAAATTGAGGTAATATGTGCGCGAATAAGCGTGCCCGCGCCGTCGGGGTCGGTCAAGACCACGATCTTCGTTTTCTTTGCCAACGCGCGCAAAAGCGCCGCCTTTTCGTGCTTTTTGAAAAGCCCGAAGCCGTCGGTTGTGAGAATCTCGGCATCAATAACCGATAAAAGCCGCAAGCGGTCGTATTTTCCCTCTACAATAACGGGATAGGGTATTTTCAACTTCTCCATAACATTCCTCTATAAAAACAAGACAATAATGCCAAGCACAATGCGATACACGCCAAAGGGCATAAAGCTGTGCCGACGCACAAAATCCATCAAAAAACGGATCACGACAAGCGACGTTAAAAACGCCACAAGCGTCCCGACCAGCAGCATCACGACCTCGCCCGAGGCGAGTGTGCCGCCCGCGGCAAAAAATTTTGCGCTTCGCAAAAGCCCCGCACCCGCAATCGTCGGCAGACCAAGGAAAAAGGAAAACTCTGCCGCCGCCGTGCGTGAAACGCCAAGCAAAAGACCGCCAAGGATCGTCGCGCCCGAGCGCGAGGTCCCTGGAATCAGTGAAAGCACCTGAAAAAAACCGATGCCAAGTGCCGTTTTCCACGAAATATCCTCTACCGTTCCCATGCTAAACTGTCGCCAACGGTCAAGCGGAAGCAAAAACACGGTGCCGTATATAACGAGGGCAAGTGCCACGACCGTGGGCGAGAACAAATACTCGTCAAGCAGATCGTCAAAGAAAAAGCCGAGCAGCGCCGAGGGCAAAACCGCCACGGCGATCTTGCACCAAAGCAAAAGCGTTTGTCTTCGTTTTACGCCGTCCCTTGTAAAAGGGCTCAGCTTGTGCCAAAACAGCACCACCACGGCAAGCATGGCACCAAGCTGTATCACAACCTCAAAGAGCGAAAAAAAGAGGTCGTTTTGGGTGTGCGGTAACACGGCACGCAGTAAAATAAGATGCCCCGTTGAGGAGATCGGCAGCCACTCCGTCACGCCCTCAAGAACGCCGTAAAGTATACCGAGTAAGCATGCAAGCATAAAAACGCTCCCTTCATTTCTTTATGTAGTGAAACGTCCTATGCTTGATTGCTCTTTTATTTTTTGTTTCCGCCCTCGTGTCTGATGGTTGCCGCGTAAGCTGCGGCAGCCTGCTCGGTCTTATTATCCCCAAACACGTAATATTTTTTACCCTTCAGGTCGTCGGGCAGATATTGCTGCTTCACGTAATGGTAGGTGTAATCGTGCGGATAGCGGTAGCCGCGGAAAAGCGGCGATTGCAAATGCAAGGGCACGGTCGTGCCCTTCCCCGCCTCTACGTCCTCGCGCGCGGCGGCAAGCGCCATATACGCCGAGTTGGATTTCGGCGCCGTTGCGAGCAAGAGCGCCGCATTGGCAAGCGGTATCTGCGCCTCGGGAAAGCCAAGCTCCTTTGCCGATTCGCAGCAGGCGCGCACCACAACAGCCGCCTGCGGATACGCGAGCCCCACGTCCTCGGAGGCGATGACCTGCAAGCGACGGCAAAGCGAGATCAGCTCACCTGCGGCGACCAGCTTTGCCACGTAAAACGCCGTGGCATCGGGATCCGAGCCGCGGATCGATTTTTGCAGACAGGAAAGCAGATCGTAATGCGTATCCTCGTTGAAGTTGCCGATATTCGAATGAAATTCATCCACGTTTTCGCGTGTAATTTGCCCCGTTTTGCCACTATTTGTGTCTGCCTCGTCGGGACACGCCGCAAAATACGCGTTTTCAAGCAGCCCGATGCTGCGGCGCACGTCGCCGCCCGCGGCAGAAGCGATATAGCAGAGCACCTCATCGTCTGCCGCGACAGCGGTGCCGTTTACCTCGTTCAGATGACGAAGCGCACGGGCGAGTGCCGGCACCATGTCATCGGCACCAACGGGCTTAAACTCAAACAGCGATGAGCGCGAAATGATTGCGTTATAGATATAAAAATGAGGGTTTTCCGTGGTAGAAGCAATGAGCGTTACGCGCCCATCCTCCATATATTCAAGCAACGTCTGCTGCTGCTTGCGATTAAAATACTGGATCTCGTCAAGATAGAGCAAAATACCGCCCGCACCAAACACGTTGTTGGTTTCGGCAAGCGCCTCTTTTACCTCGGAGAGCGTTGCCGACGTGCAATTAAAGCGGCGGAAGACCATGCCCGACATAGCCGCAATAATCGCGGCGGCGGTCGTTTTACCCGTGCCGGGAGGACCAAAAAAGATCATATTGGTCACGCGCCCACTCTCTACCATGCGGCGAATCACGCCGCGCTCGCCAAACAAATGCTTCTGACCGACAATGGTATCAAAGCTATCGGGGCGCAGGAGGTCAGCCAAGGGCTCATTTCTCATACCGTTCCCTCCTTTTCCTCACCCGCACGCATAATGTCACCCACCGAAACGGCAAAGGGCACGCGCACAAAAAACTCCATCAAGGGGTGGGGGGCACTTTCGATCGCATTGCCCTCGGCATCATACAGCTCAAGCACAACAAAGGGCTGCCCCACCTTGCCGGGAGAGAGCACCTCGGCGGTATCCCCCACCGACACCTTGTTTCTTTGACGGAAGCGGTACAGCGTCCCCGCGGCATTGGTTTTTTCAAGCCCGCTCGGTAGCTCTCCCTCCTCGATCGCCACGGCAAAATACGCTTTTTCTCGAATATAGCCGGGCGTGGTGCAAAGCTGAGGATTTTCTCTTGGATCGTCAAACCAATAACCCGTAGAGTACTCACGGTGCGACACGCTTTCAACCTCGCGCCAAAGCGCTTCGTCAAAAACGTAGCTCGCGGGATCGGCAAGATAGCGATCGATCGCCATACGGTAGGCGTTGGTGATGACGGCGGCATAGTAAGCGCTCTTCATGCGCCCCTCGATCTTAAAGGAGGTCACGCCCGCCTCGATCAGCTCGCCGATATGACGGAGCATACACATATCCTTGGAGGACATGATGAAGGTGCCGTTTTCGTTCTCGATAACGGGCAACCTTTCGTCGGGGCGTTTCTCCTCAACAATGGTATAATTCCAGCGGCAGGGCTGGGTGCAAGCACCGCGATTGGCATCGCGCGCGGTAAAGAGATTCGAGAGCATACAGCGACCGCTATACGACACGCACATTGAGCCGTGCACAAACGCTTCAAGCTCAACGTCAGAGGGAAGCGCCGCGCGAATGGCACGCACCTCTTCAATATTCAGCTCTCTTGCAAGAACGAGGCGCTTGGCACCAAGCGCCGCCCACGCCTTCGCGGCGGCAGGACTGACGATGCTTGACTGCGTAGATACGTGTATCTCCATCTCGGGCAACAATTCCTTTACCGTTGCCATCACGCCAAGGTCGGTGACGATCATCGCATCAATTCCAACGCCCGCAAGCCCCTTTAAATAGGCACGAAGCTCATCATATTCCGCCCCGTGTGGCATGGTATTGACCGTCAGATATATTTTTTTGCCGTTTGCATGCACCAACCGTGCCGCCTCGGCAAGCTCCTCGTTGGTGAAATTATCTGCCGCCGAGCGCATACCAAAGCTCTTGCCGGCAAGATAGACCGCATCCGCGCCAAAGCGCAGCGCCGCCTGCAATTTTTCCATATTTCCCGCAGGGGAAAGCAATTCTGTCACGTTGCCTCTCCTTTACAAATTCATTCCCCTTCATTATATCCTTTTTTGCGCGCTCTGTCAACCGCGCCAAACGCTGATTTTGTTATTGCATTTCTTTTTCTCATATGTTATACTAAATATATCTATGATTTACGGAGGCAAAAGGATGCAGAGGGACAAGACAACGAACAAAAAACGCATATACGAAGCACTGATCGAATCCGGCATCGGCATTGCCATATTTGCCGTCACGTTATTTGTCATTTACCGCTTTGCGATCATTGATTTTGACGCGCACCACACGGGGCTTATGTACAAGACCGCGCTTGACGTAGCGCGCGGCGGTGTTATCTTCCGTGACACGTTTACGCAATACGGTGCTCTGACCTCGCTCTTACAGGCTCTTTTCATCCGTATACTGGGTGAGCAGGTCACCTCCATTTTATTCGCCACCGCATTTTTTTATGCGGCGTCGCATACCGTCTTTTATTTCCTCTCTCGCCGCTTTTTCGGGAAAGGCATCTCGCTTGCGGCAACCTTTTGTGCCCTTATGCTTGCACCCTTTTACACCTGGACCTTCCACCCCTGGTCCTCAGTCTTTTCGCTGTTTTTCCTGCTGCTTACCCTTTACGTGGCGCTGATCGCCACTAAGAGAAAAAGCGTTGTCGCCACCTTTTTTGTGGGTGTGCTCTCCATGCTTTCCTTTTGGTGCAGACAACCCGTCGGGATCGTGACTGCACTTGCCGCCTTGCTTTGCCTTTCCTTTTTCGCGTGGCGCGAGGAGAAAAAAAGCGCCGCTCGCCGTCGCTATCTCTTACTGCTGATCCCGCTTTTACTTGGTTTGTTGGTCGCATTTTTCGCCTTCTTTATTCCCCTTGCCGCAAACGGCGCGCTGCGCGATTTTTACCGCCAGTGCATTGAGGGCATGGTGACCTTTGCCTCTGACCGCTCCTCCACCGAGCAGTTTGGCATTTTCGGCGTGATCGGCACGCTGCTTTACTGCCTGTTTCTTGCCCCCCTTGTGCAGTGGTTCTCCCCCGGTATCAATTACATTTGGCTTTTACTGCCGCTTGCCTCGCTTTTCCTGTTTATTCTTGCCTTCCGCAAGTTAAAGCGCGCAAGCAAGGACGAGGACACGGGGCTTTGGCGCGCTTATCTCGTCTTTACCGTCTTTGCCGTTGCTTCATGGCATCAATATTACCCCGTTTCCTGCTACCGCCACTGGTACTGGGCGGCATTTCCTTCAATTATCCCGCTTGTGTTGCTTGTCAGAATGTTTTTCGAGCACCCGCCCAAGCGCGTGGAAAAATGGCTCGCGACCTCCAAACGTCGGCTTCTTGCCTACGTGCTCGCCGCACTGCTCCTTTTCGGCTCAAACGTGATCTATCACGGTGTTGCGGGCATCATCAAGCAGGTGGAAAACAAGGACCGTATCGTGTTCCAAAACGACAATTATACGCACTTAAACGGTCTTTATCTTGAACCCGAAACCGCGCTCTTTTATACCGAGCTTTTTGATAGCGTGGCGCTCCTTAAGGAGCTTTTTCCCGAGCGCAACATCATCAACACCACCGAAAACGGCGTGTTTGCCCTGTTTGGTGAGAATTTCTGCCCCATCTACAACAATTCGGGCGACTTTTACTACGCGGAATACCCCGAGCTGCTCGCCGCTTATATTGAAAGTGAGCGCCCGATCATCATCGGTCCCGAGGCACCAAGCGAGACCTACGTACTCTTCCACGCACCCGCGGGCGACCCTGCCGACCCATATGCCGAATATCACCGTATGCCCGCCAGGATCTACCTGCCCCTTGAGCTCTTTGCGCAGATCCCCATGCCGATAGGCAAGAGTGAATAACAGGTGAATAACATGAGATATCAAAAATGGATCGATAAGCATCTGCCCGACCTCTCGGGCAAATCGGTGATCGTAACGGGCGGCAACAGCGGCATTGGCTTTGAGGCGGCGCGCGGGTTTCTCTCGCTTGGTGCCACCGTCCTGCTTGCCTGCCGCAGCAAGGAGCGTGCCGAAGCGGCGCTTGCGCGCCTGCGCGGCGAATTTCCCGCAGGTAATGTCACCGCCCTGCCCCTTGATCTTGCCCTGCTTGCAAGCATTGACGCATTTTGCGAGAATGTCGGCAAACGGTACGAAAAAATTGACACCGTTTTGCACTGTGCGGGCGTTTACTACCCCAACGTCCCCAAAACCAAGGACGGTTACCCCACCACCGTCGGTGTGAATTTCCTTGGTACTGCCTATCTTGCCGAGCGACTTTTGCCCATGATGGACGGCACGGGGCGCATGATCTTTACCACCAGCCTCGTTGACCGCTTTGGCAAGGAAAAGACAAAGGACAGTGGCGAAAAGGAGGGCTATGCCGCTTACGCAAGAAGCAAGCATCTCCTCTCCGCGCTCTGCCTGCGGCTTGCAAGTCGCAAAAGCACGGATATGCCAAGCTTTATCGCCACGCACCCCGGCATTACCGCCACTGACCTGCTTTCCCCCACGAAAACCACGCACAAACCCTTCTTTTCGCGCCTTGGGCACGCGTTTTTATATCTTTTCACCCACTCCCCCGAAAAGGCGGCGCTCACCGCCCTGCTTGCCGCGAACAGCCAAAACGGCGATTGCATCGGTCCGCGCGGCATTTTTGGCATCAGCGGCTACCCCCGAAGGACCGCCTTTTGTCGGCGCGTGAAGCGCCGCGCCGCGGCACCCTTGCCGCTCCCCGAGGATTTACTCCCCACACTTTCCCAATAAATTTATTTTTTGCGGCAAAAAGCACTTGTCGCGGCACGCAATTTATGGTATACTAAAAAACAGAGTTTTTTATCTTACGACTTTTCCTATCACTCTTTATTGGAGGCTTTTTATCATGTTCCGCATCGGCTTTGATAACGAAAAATATATCCGTATGCAATCCGAGCATATCCGTGAGCGTATTGCAACCTTTGGAGGTAAGCTTTACCTCGAATTCGGCGGCAAGCTCTTTGACGACTACCACGCCTCGCGCGTACTGCCCGGCTTTGCGCCCGACAGCAAGATCCGCATGCTTGTGGAGCTGGCAAACGAGGCAGAGATCGTCATCGTCATCAACGCGGCGGACATTGAAAAAAACAAGGTGCGCGGCGATCTTGGCATCACCTACGATCAGGACACTCTGCGCCTCATTGACGCCTTCCGCGATTTCGGACTTTACGTCGGTAGTGTAGTTCTTACTCGCTACACGGGACAAGCCTCCGCTACCGCCTTCCAGAAAAAGCTTGAGGCACTCGGGCTCAAGGTCTACCGCCATTATCCCATTCCCGGCTACCCCTCCGACGTCAAAACGATCGTCAGCGACGAGGGCTACGGCATCAACGATTATATCGAAACCACCCGCTCACTTGTCGTTGTAACCGCTCCCGGTCCCGGCTCGGGCAAGATGGCAACGTGCCTGTCGCAGCTTTATCACGACAACAAGCGCGGTGTACAGTCGGGCTACGCGAAATTTGAGACCTTCCCCGTCTGGAATATGCCCTTAAAGCACCCCGTTAACCTCGCTTACGAGGCGGCAACCGCCGACCTCAACGACGTCAACATGCTTGACCCCTTCCACCTTGAGGCTTATGGCGTTACCGCCGTCAACTATAACCGCGACGTTGAGATCTTCCCCGTGGTAAAAGCCATGTTTGAGCATATCTACGGCACCTGCCCCTACAAATCCCCCACCGATATGGGTGTTAATATGGCGGGCAACTGCATTGTGGACGACGAGGCAGTTAAGGAGGGCGCAAAGGACGAGATCCTGCGCCGCTACTACGCCGCACTTTGCCGTCAGCGCAAGGGTGACGGCGACGGCTCGGATGCCGAAAAGATCAAAATGCTCATGCAATCCATAGGACTTGACGCGACACACCGCCCCGTCATTGGCGCCGCACTTGCGCGTGCCGACGAAACCTCCGCGCCCGCCGTGGCACTGCAGCTGCGTGACGGCAGGATCGTGACGGGCAAGACCTCACAAATACTTGGTGCCGCATCCGCCGCGCTCCTCAACGCGCTGAAAACACTGGCAGGGATCCCGAAGGAAACCGACCTCATTTCCCCCGCCATTCTCGCACCCGTTTCGGCACTAAAGGTAGAGCGCCTTGGCAACCAAAACCCGCGTCTGCATCTTGACGAGGTGCTGATCGCGCTTTCGATCTGTGCCGTGCACGAGGCACCCGCGCGCCGCGCGCTTGACTGCCTTGAGGGGGTGCGCTTCTGCGACGCGCATTCGACTGTCATTCTCTCGCAAACCGACGAAAGTGTCCTGAAAAAGCTCGGCATTCAAATGACCTGCGAGCCCTTTTATCAAACCAAAAAGCTTTATCACCGCTAATTTTAAAAAGGAGGCGCCACCGTGGCAAAAAGGAATCAACGAAATACCAAAAGCCGTATTGTCGACGCCGCGTGGAAGCTCTTTTACGAGCAGGGCTTTGAGGATACGACCGTGGAGGATATCATCCTGCAATCGGGAACCTCAAAGGGCTCGTTTTATCACTATTTCAGCAGTAAGGACGATCTGCTTGGCACGCTCGCACTTTTGTTTGACGAAAAATACGAGGAGCTTGCCGCCACACTTGAGGGAGAGCATCATGCGCTTGACACCCTCCTTTTCCTCAACAAGGAGCTGTTTTTGATGATCGAAAACCGCATCGACCTCTCCTTGCTCTCGCACCTACTCTCCTCACAGCTGACCGTGCAGGGCGGGAAGCATCTGCTTGACCACAACCGCGTGTATTTTAAGCTGCTGCGCCGTGTCGTCAGCGAGGGACAGGCAAAGGGTGAGCTGCGCGGCGACATGACCGCAGGCGAGATCGTGCGCCTTTACGCCATGACCGAGCGCGCTCTGCTTTACGATTGGTGCCTGCGAAACGGCGACTACTCTCTTTCGGACTACAGCGCCAAGGTTTTACCCTTGTTTTTCGCTTCACTGAAAAAATAATTTTTCGTCGTGTTTTTGTTTGAAAGATTGTATTTGTTTTCGTCTGGTAAATATTTATTGGTATTACAGGATTTTTTGCAAAAATAAATCAACGCCGTATAGACTTTAGTCTGTACGGCGTTCTCTATTGCATTCTTCCAAAGTTTGTGTTATAATAGCACATATCATTTTTATAGGAAGGTTTTATCATGGCTCAATTCTCTGCATTTATCATTTATTTTTTGGCGATGCTTGGCATCGGCATATTCTTCTTCCTGCGCGACCGCAGTAAGAGCGACGCGGATTATTTCCTCGGCGGCAGACAAATGGGACCCTGGGTCACCGCAATGAGCGCGCAGGCGTCCGATATGTCGGGCTGGCTCCTCATGGGCTTCCCCGGCAGCATTCTTGCCTTCGGTATGGGAAAGGTGTGGATCGGCATCGGTCTTGCGCTCGGCACCGCCGCTAACTGGCTGATCGTAGCAAGACGCCTTAGGAACTTCTCAAAGGCATCGGGCGACGCGATCACGCTTCCCCAATACCTCACCAACCGCTTCGCCACCTCAAGCCCCGTGCTGAAGGTCACCTGCGCGATCATCTTCCTCATCAGCTTCACCGTTTACGTTGCCTCCGCCTTTACTGCGGGCACTGCCGTATTCGTTGCTGTGCTGCCCGACGTCTTTGGCGGTCGCGAGCTGCTCGCCATGGCGATCTTTGCCGTTATCGTGCTGGGCTACACCTTCCTTGGCGGCTACAAGGCAGTTTGCTGGACCGACTTCTTCCAAGGTCTGTTGATGCTGGTGGCGCTCCTTTCCGTGCCGATCGCCATGGCGGCAGGCACGCACGACAACAGCTTCTACGGTGCGTTTGCAGAGGGCGTGACCGCCTTCAACGCCAATCCCTTCAAGGCATCCTGGCAGGACATTATTTCGGGTCTTGGTTGGGGTCTTGGCTACTTTGGCATGCCTCACATTCTCGTGCGCTTCATGTCGATCAAAAAGGGCTCGATGGTCAAAAAATCCGCCACCGTTGCAATCACTTGGTTGATCATTACCCTTACCGCCGCTATCTTCATTGCATTCCTTGGCAGAAGCTACATGCTTGACGGTGAGGTATCGCTTGCCAGCAAGCTGATCCCCGCGGGCGCACAGCAAAACATCTTTATTGAGGTTGTGCAAAGCATTTTCCCCGGCTTTATTGCAGGCATTCTGCTTGCCGCCATTATCGCGGCTTCGATGTCGACTGCCGACAGCCAGCTGCTCGTTGCCTCCTCCTCCTTTGCCTCCGACCTCTACAAGCCCCTTATCCGCAAGGGCAAGGCAAGCGACAATGAGGTCACTTGGGCAAGCCGTATCGTCGTTTTGGTGGTAGCCATCGTCGCCTTCTTCATTGCCGCTTCGGGCATTGGCGGAGAATCCTCTTGGGCATCGAACATCATGGCAATGGTTGAAAACGCGTGGGGTCTGTTTGGCTCCGCATTCGGTCCCGTGGTCATTCTCTCGCTCTTCTGGCGCCGCCTTAACTACAAGGGCGCGGTTGCGGGCATCATCGGTGGCGCGGTTGCAGACATTCTCTGGCTCCTGCTTTTCACCAATACCATTATTGCGAACCCCATTGCCGCTACGGGCGTTTACGAGATCGTTCCCGGCTTCATCATCGGCGCTGCCATTACCGTTGTCGTTTCCCTGCTTACCAAGGAGCCCGACGAGGCGGTCACCGCTATCTTTGATGCCGCCACCTCCCCCGAGGCTGACGAAATCTGATTTACATTCGCAAACAAAAATTCCGCTTTCGTTTGAAAGCGGAATTTTTTATTTCAAGACTATGCGGCTGCCTGCTCGCCCTCTGCCTTCGCGGCAGTAACCGTCGTAATAATTAGAGAAAGATCGTCGGCGTGCTCTTTTGTCGCGCGGTTGAGTGCCATACGCGCAAACGCCTCCGCGTCACCGTCCCATTTGTTTCGCAGCATATCGGCAAGCCAAAGGCACTCCTCCTCTCCGCCTGTAAAGCCGTCGCTGATCTGCACAAGCACGTCGCCCGCCTCAACCTCAAAGGAAAGACGCTCGGCATCAAGTGATTCAAGAATACCCACGGGTGCCGTGTGCGATGAAAAGCGCGTGACCTCGCCCCGCCGCAACAAATACGTGGGGGCGGCGCCGCATTTGTAAAGCGTTGCCGCACCGCTTACGCGGTCGATCCTCAAAAGATCCACAGTTGTGCTCGATTCGGCTTCGCGCCTCCCTCTCGCCGCCATAAAACCGTTGAGCATACGGAGCGAAGAATCCGCTCTGCCGCCTGCCTGCAACAGGCGTGTCAAAAACAGGGTCGCAAGCGCCGAGGTCAGTGCCGCGCCGTTGCCACTCCCCATACCGTCACAAATAAGCGCGTATTCCACACCGTTACTAACGCTCACCGTTGTAACACTGTCGCCGCAGTGCGAGCCTTCTCCCTTACCCTTGGGTCGCGTTAATTTAACAAAGGACGCACCAAGGGTCACACGTTCGCCAAAAATGATGTCATGAAGTCCATCGTGCTGTTCAACCGTAGGATCTCCCAGCGAAAAACGGCATATGCGCTCCACAATCTCCCTCACCTCACGCATTTTTATACTTCTGCCGGGCAGTCGCAAGCCGCGCAAAATCACCCTTTTGCTTGTCTTACCGCACACCACGGCTGATTCGACCACATAGCCTTGGCGCTCAAGTCGCTCGCAAATGCGGTCGCCGAGCGCGCCAACGGGCTCAAAATCCTCCTTTGCGCTTTCAATAATCTCCGAGATCGCTCTGCCCGCCGCCGCGTAATCCATAGCGACCACCGAGGTCTTATCTCCTCGCAGCGCCTCCTCCGCGAGTGCCGCCGCGCCGTTATTGATCGTAGCAAGCACACGCGGGAGCTCACCGCAGCGCTTTTGCAGCTTTGAAGAAAGCGCCTCCTTGCTCGCCGCGCCATGCGTGTAGAGTCTTGCGGCAAGGTCCTTTACAGAAGTGGCAGTATCCTGATATTCACTCCCCCAGCAGACCTCGCGGTGGCGGCAGGCGGGGCAAACCTCATCAAACGCTTTGTCACAAAGATGGTGAAGATCATTTTTCCCCGGGCGGCGCAAGCGAGAGCCAACCTCGTAAAAGGTGCCGGAAAGGTCACAAAGCGCACCCGACAGCTCCATTAAATGCGCCTCGGTCGCTCGCAGTGCCGCCGCGTTTGCCGATTGCTTTGCGGCACGCCTCCTCGCCAGCAGCAAGCGGCGCGCAGGTGCTCCCTCAATCAATCCCGCGCTGTCAAACGCAAGGAAAAGCGCACCCGCCGTTAAAAGCGAGGGGAGCAAATATAAAAGTCCATCATTCTTCTGCAACAAAAACGCATAGGCACACGCCACAGCACCGCCGCCAAGCACGCCGCCGCCACGGCTGCTTTTTTCAAGCAAGGAAAACATCACCGCAAGCAAAAAGAAGGCGGGTGCCATTTTCAGATCAAAAGAGCAGCCGCCAAGAAGCCCCCCGATTGCCCCAAATGCCCACCCACGGTGTGCCGCAAGCAAAAGCGCCGCACACGCAATGAGCACCGCCGCAGGATATATGCCGAAAACGCTGAAATCCTTGATCGCAAAAATGACGGTCAATACCAAGGCTGCCAATCCCGCCTCACGTGCAAACGGGAACGCGCGCTCCTTTTCTTCAAACAGCCCGACGTACAAAAATGAGGCAAGCGGTGTTGCCGCCACGGCAAGAAGCACGCCAAAAAGATCGTAGTAACGAAAATCTCCCGCAAACAACCGATAAATTCCTGCCCCAAGCATCACACAGGCACCCGCAAGCAAGCGGTAACCAACACGCTCGGTAAAGGGCAAAAAGCCCTTGTCACGACGCGTTGTAAAATAACCGACAAGAAGTCTTACCATAATCACAATGCACAATATAATTGGCGCAACGTATTCACGCACAATGAGAGAATAAACCAAAATCCCAACCGCAACAGCCGGCACATACTCGCTCGCCGCCGCTGCTAACGCAACGCCAAAGGGACGTATGCCAAACACCAGCTCCGCGCTGCCGACCAATGCACCCAAAACGGCAAAGATCAGGTGCCTGAAAATCATGTCAAGATGCTTATTTGCGCCAAAAAGGGTGCCACTCGCTCCCTCCTCGTGCTTTTTTCCGTGAAACCACAGTGTCACTAAAACCACTTCCTTTGTTTTTTCTTCCATTTTAGCGCAAGGCACGCGCAAACGGCGTCGTTTATTGTTGCCGTATTATGAGAAAAAAAGAAAAAAACTCTCCTTTGCGCCCCCCTTTTACTCCTTGCGGTCGATTTCCCCCATCTTTTGCGACCGATTTTTAAAAAATCACGCATAATTCAAAAAATCTCTTTTTTTTGCGCCTGATTTATGCTATACTGTTATCACAAAAGCGAAAGGAGACACGCCATGAAGATCTGCTGCTTTACGGGGCACCGTACCATTACCGAAAACGCGCGCGCGGCACTGGTCTCCTTGCTCGACTCCACGCTTGAGCGGCTTTACGCCGAAGGCTTTCGCGAATTTCGCGTCGGCGGTGCGCGCGGCTTTGATACCCTTGCGGCATTGCGCATCATTGCCTTTCGCCAAACGCACGAGGATTGCCGCCTTATCGTGATCTTACCCTGCCGCGATCAGGCAAAGGGATGGCGTGCGGGCGAGCGCGCGATCTGGCAAGAAATACAGGAGCGCGCCGACACTGTTCGGTGTCTTTTCGAGGAATACACGCCCGAGTGCATGCACGCGCGCAATCGCGCGCTCGTTGACAGTAGCGACCTTTGCGTAGCGTACCTCACGGAAAACCGCGGCGGCACACTTTACACCTGCTCGTATGCCCTCAAAAACGGCGTGGAGCTCCTAAACCTTGCCGAACCGCAGATATAAAAAACGCCCCCGACAGACTTTTTGGCCTGTCGGGGGCATACGTATTCACAATCTCTTTTATTGTTGTCGGGGCTTGCCTTTTTGTGAAATCTCGATCACACCTCGCAAAGCATATCCTCGAGCCGATATTCCCTCCCGAACGCCATGATAAATCCACCGTCTATATGATCCGCAAACAAATGCGGATCCTCCGAGTTTGAGGCAAACATGTCGTAATGATTGGGGACATTCAGGCGAGCGCCTATCTTTTTTGCAGTAACAAGCGCCTCCTCCACGTTCATATTGCCGAGTCTGCCGTTGATGCAGATAAAACACACGTCGGGTTGATATTGCGCGATCTCAAAAAGCCTTTCGTGATAAAGGGTGTCCCCACTGAAATACAGCGTCCTCCCCTCGGCTCTCACAATCACGCCAAAGGCCTCGACCGTGTGATCGGCAAAAACAGCCGTAATGTCAAAATCACCCACCGTCACGCTCTCGCCCTCACCCAGGGCAATGACATTCTCTTTGCCGATGCTCTTCAGCTTCTCTTTTCCGCCGTTTGTCGTCACAAATAATTGCCGAGGGTCTGTTTTCGATACCGTATCGGGGTCAAGGTGATCAAGATGGTCGTGCGTGCAGATAACGGCATCGCAAGCAATCTCCTCCGCCCTTATCGGAACGGGCAAAAGTCTTGGTCTGCCCGCCACACGTTCCACGCTATCCGAAAGATAAGGGTCGATGATGATCTCGCTGCTTGCGGCTTTAATTACATAGCCGCTCTGTCCCAAAAAACGAATCGTCATTGTACGCTCTTGCCTCCATCTACGTAAATGCTCTGCCCCGTGATATACCGCCCCTCCTCCGAGCAAAGGAGTGAAACGATGCCCGCACAGTCACGCGGCTCTCCGTAAAAGCCGACGGGAATGCTGTCGGTCACCTTTTTGGCGTACACGGGGTCGGAAAGCGCCTCCATGTTTCTGTCGGTGTAGATCACACCCGGTGCCACGTTATTGACCGTAATTCCATCTCTTGCCAGCTGCAGGGCGAGCGATTGCATCATATTGGTCTGCGCCGCCTTGGATGCGGCATACACCAGCATATCGGGGTGCGGCTTTTCCTCCTGCACCGAGCCAATGGTAATAATTCTGCCCCACCCCGCGCTTTTCATATGGGGTACTGCCGCTTGGATCAGCAGCATTGAGGACACAAAATTACAGTTAAGCTGCTCATAGCACGCTTCGGCGGTAATTTCCTGCCAAGGCGTGCGGTACTGCAGGGAGGCGTTGAGAACAAGAACGTCGGCGCCCGCTACAGCCGCGGAAAGCTCTCTCGTCGCGTCAAGGTCACAAAGATCGGCTGCGGCGATCTCTGCCACACCGCCCCTTTTCTCGATCTCGTCCCTCAGCGCCTTTATGTGATCGCTCTCGGTTGCGCCGTGAAGGATCACCCGAAAGCCGTCAGCAGCAAGACGAAGCGCGATGGCTCTGCCGATGCCTCTTGATGAGCCTGTGACAAATGCTGTTTTCATTCCTCACCTCATCAAAGCGATGTCTGCGTGTCGCTCGGGTCGCCGTTGCGCGCAAGATCGTATTCCTTTGACCAATCAAGGTCGCGGTACTCCTCTCCACGCGGATCGTTCTTGATCCAATCAAGGAGCATATCAAGCATCTCCTCGGTCCAGGTGTTGCGGTCGATCTGCGCTGTGGTGAATTTGCCCTGACCGATCATCTCAAAGCCAAAATCGTCCTTAACGTGGGTCTTTGCCGCGCCTTCCACAACGTCGGCAACAAGGTGCGAGGGAATAAAGAGAACGCCGCCACCCGCGCCGAATACAACGTCACCGGGCAGGCACACCGCGCCGCCAAAGGAGGTAATATCGTTCCAATCCTTCATCACAAACTCACGGATGGGGGTAGGATCAATGCCACGGTAATACACCTGGACATCGGGCACCTGCTTCATCTGCTCCACGTCGCGCACGCCACCCCAAATGACGGCACCGCCGTTTTTCGTTCTCTTATGTATTGCTGTCGTGAGGTTGCCTCCAACGAAAGTGCCCTTGTAGATCTTATCGTACATATCGCAGACCACAACGTCGCGCTCCATCAAATTATCAATGACCCATTGATTGTAATTGCCGCTTCTGCCGTCCTCGGCGCCGCGAGCAAACTGCAGCTCGTGCAGATCGGGGCGAGTAGGGCAAAAGGTGCAGGTCACCGCGCGACCCACCAGCTTTCTGCCGTCATTGTGAAGGGTCTGCAGGGGTGCCTCGCCGCCGCCGACGAACTGATGCTCGTAGCCGAGCACGAAGATCGGCTTCCAGACCTCCTCAAGCGTCATGCCGTAAAGCGCGTCAAGATATTTGTCGGCAACCTTGGGTCTGCCGTCGGGGAGGCGTTCTCCCTTCCACATGGGGGTCAGTGCGATCACTGCTTCTCTATCGTTAAAATGCATAGCTCTCAACTCCATATTCTATCGTTTGAAAATTCACGGTCCCACTCGTTTGTCGGCTCAAAATAGCCTGGGATACTCGGATTGATATGCGCACGGAGAACCTCCTCGTTCAAATCGTCAAAGCCAAGGCCCGGCTTTTCGGGGACCTTGATAAAGCCGTCCTTGAATATGGGATTATCGATACCCGTTACCATATCTGCCCACCACGGCACATCTACCGAGTGGAATTCAAGCGCCAGGACGTTATGCATTGCCGCCGCGGTCTGCACCGCCGCAAGGCAAGCCACGGGGCTCTCTGCCATGTGGATCGCGGTCGCCACGCCATGCTCGTCGGCAAGGTCGGCAATCTTTTTGAGCTCCAGCGCGCCGCCGCAGGTGAGAATGTCGGGGTGAATGACCGACACGCCGCCCGCCTTGATGAGCGCCTCAAACCCTTCCTTCAAGTAAATATCCTCGCCCGTGCAAACGGGGATCGTCGTGCTGTTACGCAGGCGCACGTACTGATCGGTGTACATCCACGGCACCATATCCTCGATCCACGCGAGGTTATAGGGCTCCATCCTGCGCGCAAAGCGAATGCAATCCTCCACGCAAATATGGCCGAAGTGGTCAACCGCGAGCGGAACCTCGTAGCCGATGACCTCGCGCACCTCCCTTACGTAATTCTCAAGGAAATCAAGTCCCTTTTCTGTCAGATGTATACCTGTGTGGGGGTGAGCGGTGGTGACGATGGAGTAGCTCTTCTGATGCCTTACCATATCCGCGGTCACGCTTCCGCCCTGCACGTTTAAAATGTGAGAAGCGTATTTTTTCATCTCCTCAATAAAGCCAAGGGGCGCGTTCAGTGTACCCGGCTCATCAAGCAAAAGACCGATACCAAGATCCATCTTGAGGAACGTGAAGCCCTTGTCCATGCGCTTTTTCAGCGCAAGCCCCATATCGTGGCCCGTGTGCTTGCCGTCAACGTCGGTGTCGCAATAAACGCGTATCTCGTCGCGGAACTTGCCGCCGAGCAGCTGATACAGCGGCACGCCGTACGCCTTGCCCGCGAGATCCCAAAGAGCGATCTCAATACCCGATACACCGCCGCCCTGACGGGAGGGGCCGCCAAACTGCTTGATCTTGCGGAAGATCTTATCCACGTTACAAGGGTTTTCGCCGAGAATGCGGCTCTTGAGCATCAGCGCGTAGGTTTTAGAGGACGCGTCGCGCACCTCGCCGTAACCACTGATACCTTGGTTGGTGTCTATTCGAAGGATCGTGCAGCGCTTTGGCGCGCCGTCGATATCGACAAATCGCATATCCGTAATTTTCAGCTCCGTGGGGTTGGAACAATAATTCATAGTTACACCTCACTTAATTTATACCGTCAGCGTGAAATGATTTTCGCCGTTCTTTGAAAGTGTCGCAGCTTTTCTCGCAGGTCCCGCATCCGTTTCTATCACCACGTCGTAGTCACCGTAAAATCCTCTGAAGGCGGCAACACCGTTTCCGTCGGTAACAAGCTCCGTGTCGGTATGCCATCTTTCCCTTATAAGCTCTTTGATCTTTAAATACGCGGGCTTTGGGGACATATCAAAGCGCAACAGTCCGCCGTAATAATAGTTCTCACCCAGCGTCATGTCGCCCTGCGACGCCTTGATCTTTGCGGGATCGGGATCCCAGAAATGCGCGTAGCCGTCCACCAGATTCCAATAAACGATCTGCTCGACTGCGGGGTGTGAGAACCAGATCGAATAAAGCTTTTCGATCATCTCTGCCTGTAGCTCCTCGTCCTCGCTCTCCCAGGAATAGGCAGGGACCGTCACCTCGGTGATCTGAAGCGGCTTGCCGAATCCCGTGTAAAGATCCATGTGGCGATACAGGCTTTCGGGATTCAGCGTCAGGCGCGTTTTTTCATACGCATCCTCACGCTTGTTGAAAAGATGGTATTGCATGCCGATCGCGTCAATACGCGCACCTTTCAGGATATTCGCCTCAATGTAAGCGTAATACTTGTCGGTCGCACGGCATTTGTCCTCCCACACGTTTCTTGTTGACTCGTTGATCACCAGCTGATTGTTGGGGAAATATGTTTCGGCAAGCGAAAAGCACCACCGCACGTAATCGGGATCGTCGTAAAAAACCGTTCGCCCGTTTGTCCACGCCATCTCGTTCGTGACCTCAATGGTTCTGATCTTGTCGGCATACCGCTGTGCGATCTCGGCATATCTTCTTTCAAGCTCGCGCTTGACCTCCTCGGTCGGCGCGTCATAAAGCCACTTGGGAAAAAAGTGGTCGTAGGCAAGCGCGTGCTCACGCGGCTCAATGCCGTGTTTTTCGCAAAATTCAATACAAAGATCGGGGGCGGGACGGCGATAGACCTTCGGGCTGTCCTTGGCGTAGCGCGGATTTCCTCTTTCGGGCTCAAGCGCATCCCAATAAAACGGGAGGGTCGCCATGTTAAATACGTCCGTGAAATATTGCTTATACTTTTCGTTCTTTTCCGTGGTTTCCAGCTCGTCGAGCATGAAAATATTCGCACCGAAGCGAAACGCATGGGATCTTTGCGTGACCCTTACCCTTGCGTTTGGTATCGGCTTCCCGTTCCCATCGGTCACCGTCAATTTTGCGTCGCCCTTGCGGTAGCGCTCGATTCCATCAGCCGCTTTTTTCTCCCATACGTCCGCTTGCTGCTCAAACAGCTCCAAAACTCTTCTCTCAGTCATTGACAGATCCTCCTATCCCTTTTTTTACATCATATCATATCGATCGTGAAAGTTACACCTAAAAATCGATCGTCAAGGTTGATTTTTCGAAACAATTGTGATATAATTCGATCAGATATGGGGGTGATTCTTGTGTTTTTCGAAAAAGATATGCTTTCGTTCAATATATTAGATGTCCTCCAGCTGAAGCAAAGGGACGTCGATATGTTCAACAGCGGACGAAATTTTAACGCATTATCCTTTCGTCATCGTGCCGATACAATCCTGAAAACCGAAAAGAACGAATACCGCATGCAGGATAATTTTGTGTGCTACGTTCCCGCAAGGCTGGATTACAGCAGGACCGCCCGCATGGACGAATTGATCGTTATCCATTTTGACACGATCAATTACCACACCCGAAGCATTGAATACTTCATGCCGAAGAACCCTGCGCCGTTTATGGCGCTGTTTCGGCAGATTTTGGATTGCTGGAACAAAAAAGAGAGCGGATATAAGTATAAATGCTCCGCTATTCTTTACGAAATATTCGCCGAATGCTACGTGCAAAACGAAAAGCAACAAACGCAAAGCTCAAAGATCAGGCGCTCGGTTGATCATATCTTAAAAAATTATAAAAACAGCGACCTCTCAATCAAAGAGGTCGCCGAGCAGTCATTTATGAGCGAGGTGTATTTCAGAAGGCTTTTCAAGGCGGAGTACGGGATCTCCCCACAAAAATACATCATCAACCTGCGCATACAACACGCCGCAGGCCTGATCTCAACGGGATACTATTCCCTAAAAGAGGTCGCCGATATGTCGGGATATCGTGATTACAAATATTTTTCGGTCGAGTTCAAAAAATCCACGGGCGTGTCCCCGTCGGAATATCTTTATAATTACGCAGAAAAAGCGGACACCGTTTATCCATAAACCTCTGGCGGCACCGTGATATACTCCATCGCATAAAAGAACAAACGGCACCTCTTTCGAGGTGGCGCTGTCGCTTGCCGCCTGCGTGGCAGCGGTACGCGAATTTGCGCCCTATTTGCGGCTACAAGGGGGGGGGAGATTGGCGGTCTTGCATAGCAAGTGACGGTCGTTGACCGTCAAGACAAGTTCTCGCTTAGCGCCATGCGCATAGCCCTGGAGCTCGGCGGTCTTGCGAAGCAAGTGGCGGTTGTCAAAACCGCCAAGACGTGCTCTCGCTCTGCGCGTAGCGCAGAGCATCGGACTACCATGCACGGCTTGCCGCCTTGCTTCGCGCCAAAAGGCGCTCCGCAGCGGCGGTGTGACTCGTACGGGAATTTGCCGTGCCCTGCAAGGCTTCCCACAGGGAAGCGGCACGGCAATGTTTCGCCCCCATGTGTGCGCTTTCGCTAAAGCAAAAAAGCCCTATTAGACAAAAAGCGCACACTGGGGCGATCCCGCGCGCGAGCGCGCCACAAAACGAAAAGCACCTGCCGATTGGCAGATGCTTTTCTTTTCGTGGTGACCCGTACGGGAATCGAACCCATGCCTTCGCCGTGAGAGGGCGACGTCTTAGCCGCTTGACTAACGGGCCTTATTGACAACGGTGATATTATATCACATTGTTTTCAAAAATGCAAGACCTTTTTGAAAATTTTTTAAAATATTTTTTGCCAAAAACGGAGAGGAAACAAAGTTTCCTCTCCGTTTTCAATTCCTGATTGCTAATTATCCGAAAAGAATAATAACAAACTGTGCGCAAAGCACAACGGAAATGAGTGCGATGGGATAGGTTGCGGCGTAAGCAGAGCCAACGTCCTCGGTCTCGGAAACCTGGATAAGGGTACCGAGTGCGGGAGTAGAGGTCATACCGCCGGTGATAGAGCCAAGGCTATTAAGCAGGTGCATCTTCAATACATACTTTGCAAAGAAGAAGCCGATGACCATAGGAACGAGCGTCATAACCGCACCGTAAAGGAAGTAGACAGGCTCAAAGTACTCAACGAACTTTGCACCGCCCGCGATGCCCGCACCAATGAGGAACATCATCAAGCCAAACTCGCGGAAAACCTTGAGCGTCTGCGTAGAGGGCATTACCTTAACTCTGCCGAATTTGCCGAAGTGACCGAATACCAGCGCAACAAGCAAGCATCCGCCGGTGGTAGTGAGGGAGAAGTTACCGAACTTAAAGCAACCAAAGAACACACCAACAATAGCAGCCAAAGCAAATGCCGCAATGCCAAAGGGATCGATCTCGATCAGCTTCTTCGTTTCCTTCACCTCAACGGGCTCCTCGCCCGTGTCAGAGTCGCCGCCCGCAATCTTCGCGCGCTCCACAGCCATATCAGCCTTCATGAACTTGGGCACGAGCTGCACGAAAAGCACTACACCGATAACGCCAAAGATATAGGCAATACCGTTACCAACGGCAACGAGAGAGGCGTTGTCACCTGCCGCATCCTTTGCGGCGGAGAAAGCGGGAGTGGAGGTCAGCGCACCCGAGAACAGACCTGCCATAATCGCGGCAAGCTCATCCTTCGGAAGGTCGGTAAAGTTGCTCTGGATCAACACGCAGGCAGCGCAAACAGCGGCACCCGACACAATGATGATCAGACCAAGAAGAATATAAGTCTTGAAATTCTTCTTCAAATTGCCAAAGAACTTGGGGCCGGCAATAAAGCCAACAGAGGTAACGAAAAGGATCAAACCAATAGTCTCAATAATCTTGAGGCCGTTTGTGGTGTAAAGGGGAAGCTGCTCTGCGAGCTGGTCGTAAAAAATGCAACCGTAAAGGAGTGCCACAAGGAACACGCCCGCGGTGCCAAGATTAACGCCCTTAATGGTTACTCTGCCAAGCAGATAACCAAGCGCCGCAATTGCAAGCACTGAGAAAATGAGAAAGTTTACGCCCGTAATCTTGAGCGTTTCTCCAAAGAGAACCATTGTATTATTTTCCTCCAAAAACAATGTTTGTAGAGCAAGCGTGTTTCGCACAGAGAAAAGCTTATTGTCACTGCGCAAAGCGCGTTTGCCCGAAAATTCATGCTCCGCCCACCCACACCGGGGTGGGCGGATTTGTCTATAAAAACTGAGATTAGAAGCGATCCTTCATCAGCTGAGCGTTCGTTTCGTCGTACGTGGGATTGCCGTGCTTGTAGCAAGGAAGAAGCTTCGGGGAAACGGCATCGGTCTTGATACCTGCCTCCTTCATTTCCTTCATAAAGCTCTTGACGTGGTCAAGGTTCAGCTTCTTGCCGAGCTTGACCTCCTTAGCAGCAGCTGCGGCGTGAACGCCTGCGTTACGGCCAAAGACGATGATGTCAAGCAGGGAGTTGCCCATCAGACGGTTCTCGCCGTGGATACCGCCGACTGCCTCACCGGCAACAAACAGATTCTCGACCTCGGACATGCCGTTAGCCGCAATCTTGATACCGCCGTTCTGGTAGTGAAGCGTGGGGTAAATGAGGATCGGCTGCTTACGCATATCGATACCGTACTTGAGGTACATACGAAGCATTGCGGGAATGCGCTTTTCAATGGTGCCCTCGCCGTGGATCATATCGATCATCGGGGAGTCAAGCCATACGCCCTGACCGCCGTCGAAGGTATCAACGCCATTACCGCGCTTGCACTCACGGATAACGCCGGAAGCGCAGATATCACGGGTCTCAAGAGAGTACATGAAGGGCTCGCCGTCCTTGTTGACAAGCTGCGCGCCGATCGAACGAACCTTCTCGGTCACGAGTGCGCCGAAGATCTGGCTGGGGTAAGCAGCACCCGTGGGGTGATACTGCAGGGTGTACGCGTACAAGAGGGGCGCGCCTGCACGGTAAGCAAGCACAAGGCCGTCTGCGGTTGCGCCGTAGTGGTTGGAGGTGGGGAAGCCCTGATAGTGCATACGACCTGCACCGCCCGTTGCGATAACAACGGTCTTTGCACGTGCGATCTTGATTTCTCTGGTTTCCATGTTCATAAGAACTGCACCTGCGGCTCTTCCCTGCTCATCCTTAATGATCTCAATGGCAGAGGTGAAGTCTACCACGGGGATCTGACGGTTCTGCACCTCGTCACGAAGCACGCGCATGATCTCGGCACCCGAGTAGTCCTTGCAGGCGTGCATACGCTTGCGGGAGGTACCGCCGCCGTGGGTGGTAACCATGGTGCCGTCTGCCTCTTTGTCGAACATAACGCCGAGGTCGTTGAGCCACTTAATGCAGATAGGTGCATCGTTAACCAACTTGTAAACAAGCTCGGGAACGTTCTTGAAGTGACCGCCGCCCATAACGTCGAGGTAGTGCTGTGCAGGGCTGTCGTTCGGCTTATCAGCTGCCTGAATGCCGCCCTCTGCCATCATCGTGTTTGCGTCGCCGTGGCGAAGCTTGGTCACGATCATGACGTTAGCGCCGTTCTCGTGTGCCATGATCGCTGCCGCGGAGCCGGAGCCGCCGCCGCCGATAACCAGCACGTCTACGTCGTAATCAACCTTCTTGAGGTCAATGTCCTTGGGGTTCACGCGGGGATTTGCCTGGAGCATTTCAGCAAGCTCAAGCGGCACCTTTTCACCCTTGTTGGGGCCGATTGCAAGCTCTGCAAACTGAGAAGCGATGTAGTCGGGATGGTTCTCCATCTTGACCTGTACCTTCTCCTCTGCGGTCATACGGCGGGGGTGAATGCCTGCCTTAACGTTAGCAAGACGCTCCGCACGGGTTGCTTCCACCTTTTTGATGGACTCTAACATTTCCTGTGTATACATAGTAAGCGTCCTCCTTATTGCTCAAAATCGCGGTTGTTGTACATTTCTTTCAGCTCTTCCGCGGTCTTCTTCATGATATCCTGAAGAGCTGCCTCACAGTCGCCGCCCTCGATCTCTGCCACGCGCTCAAGCAGGTGTGCAGTTTCGGGAGCAAGGTACTTGCCCGTCAGACGACGTGCAAGCAGACCAACCTGGGGATGCGTGATGCCTGCGGGGCAACGGGAGGAGCAAACGCCGCACATAACACAGTCAAAGGACTCCTCAGCGCACTTCTCGTACTCGCCGCGCTGTGCGTAAGCGATGTACTGCATAACATTAAGATCCTGCGTGCACGCCTTGGTGCAAGCGTTACAGCCAACGCAAGCGTAGATCTCGGGGTAAAGCTGCATCATGATCTGCTCGGTGGGCTTGACCGTGTTGATGTCGTAGGGCTGCTTGACAAGCGGGAAGAAGGGCAGAGTTGCAATATACATATTGTCCTCAACCTTCGTCTGGCAAGCAAGGCAGGTCTTAAGCTCATTCTCGCCCTTGATGCGGTAGATCGTAGCGCACGCACCGCAGAAGCCGCAACGGCAACCAACGCCGCGTACCAGCTGATAGCCTGCGTATTCCATGGCGTTCATGATCGTCAGGCTTGCAGGCACTTCATATTTTTTACCGTAAAGGTAAATATTAACCATCTTTTCCATTGTTGTGCAATCTCCTTATTAATATTCGTTGGGAAGCTCGTCGAGCTCGTCAAAGCGGAACACGGGGCCGTCCTTGCAAACGTACTTGTTGCCGATGTTGCAACGACCGCACTTGCCGATGCCGCACTTCATGCGAAGCTCCATGGTGGTGTAGACCTGCTCCTTCTTGAAGCCGAGGTCCATCAGACCCGCCAGGGTGAATTTGATCATGATAGGAGGTCCGCACATCAAAACAGTCTTTTTGAGATCGGGATTCAACTCCTTGACGTAGTTGGGAACAAAGCCGACGTGACCGTCCCAATCATCCTGGGGATTATCGATCGTCAGATGAACGTTGAAGCCCTCGGTATTCATCCACTCGGTCACGATCTCGTTGTAATCAACGAGGTCTGCCTTCGAGCGAGAGCCGTAAACGATATCCACCGTACCGAACTTGTCGCGATTGTCGCGCACGTAATTAATAACGGAGCGAAGGGGTGCAAGACCGATACCGCCTGCAACGAACAACAGGTCCTTGCCAAGCAGCTCGTCGTACACGGGGAAGTTTCTACCGTAAGGACCGCGCACGGTGATCATCTGACCAACCTCCATGGCGTGCAGCCATTCGGTAAGACATCCGCACTTCTTTACACTAAACTCCATGAACTTGGTGTTTGTGGGGGAGGAGGTGATCGAGATCATTGCCTCACTGACGCCGGGCACAGAGAGCATGGCGCACTGACCGGGCTTGTGCTCAAAGAGCTTGCCGCCGCCGGGAGCTTCTACACGGAAGGTCTTGACGTCGGGGGTTTCTTGTCTGATGTCGGTGACAACACCAACGTAAGGGATCAAGGTTTCGTTATTCATTACTTGTCACCTCCCATGGTTTTGATCACTTTTACAATGTTCATCGAAATGGGGCAACGGGCGAGGCACCTGCCACAGCCAACGCACCCAAACGTGCCGTTGTTTCTATCGGGATAGTAAACCAGCTTGTGCATAAAGCGCTGACGGAAGCGCTCAACCTGCGAGTTACGCGAGTTGCCGTGTGCCATCTTCGTGAAGTCGGAGTACATGCAGGAGTCCCAGCAACGGAAGCGCTGAATGCCGTTTCCTGCGTCAAAGTCGCGCACGTCGTAGCACTGGCAGGTGGGGCAAACGAAGGTACACGTACCGCAGCCAAGGCATGCCTCGGAGAGCGTTTTCCACTCGGGACGGTCAAAGAGCTCTGCCGTCTTGCCAACGCCAACGCCGTCAAGCGAAAGATCAGCAAGGGGCAGCTTCTTCATGATCGCACGGGTCTTTTCCTGTGCGGCGGCAACTGCCTTCTCATCACCATTCTCAAAGAGAGCGGCATTGTCCGCAAGCAGCTTTTCGCCCTTTTCGGTATTGGCGCGGAAGGCGTAGCCATCCTCAAGAGCCCATACCGTTACGTCACCTGCGGGATTTGCGGCATCAATGCCGAAGACACCGCAGAAGCAGGTCTCGGCGGGCTTGCCGCACGCCATGGTCACCACGGTGCCATGCTCACGGCGGTTCTGGTAGTAGGTATCAATGGGGTCAACCAGATACACGCTGTCGAGAATATCAAAGCTGGCGGCATCGCAAGCGCGCACGCCGAACACCACGAAATCCTCGCACTCTTCACGGATATCCTTTACCTCAATGCTCTTCCCTTCCATTTTGAATTCCATAAGATTCTCGGTCTGGGGGAAGAAGAAGTCCTTGGCAGAGCGCACGGTGTTGAGTGCCGCGGCGGCATACTCGGTGCCCTCGGTCCATTTTTGATATTCGGCTTTTCCTACCTTATTATTAACAGGCAGGTAAAGCGCCTCCTTTGCCGCAACAGCGGCAAAGAAATCATTCAGTTTTGCAAGAGAAAGCTTTTTCATGCCTTTGCACCTCCTGCCTCACCGGGCTCGATATCGTTTTTCTCGTACTTGCCAAGAGGCGGTCTTGCATCAACATCGGCACCCGCCTGATACTCACCCCAGAAGGTGTTGATATCCTTGATGAACTTGCGGTTCAAGAGGTGAAGCGGAATGCTTTGCGGGCAAACGCGGGAGCATTCGCCACAGTCGGTGCATCTGCCTGCCACGTGGAAGGCACGGATAATGTGGAACATATTTTCCTCAAAGGAGTTCACTGCCGCCTTCTGCGACACACCCGAGCTCGGGTTATCGAACACGCACTGCTCGCAGGTGCAAGCAGGGCAAACGTTACGGCAAGCGTTGCAACGAATGCAGCGCGAAAGCTCGCCGCGCCAGAACTCGTAGCGCTCGTCCGCGGTCATTGCCTCCAGCTTTTCAACCATGTCAAAGCGGTTGCAATCCTCAACGACCTCGCCGTCCTCGCCGATCAGCTCGTCGTATGCCATATGCTTCTTGCTCTTGCAAGCAAGGCAGCGCTCAGCCATCACCTCGTAAGCCTTTACGGTCTTGTCGCCGTAGAGCGTGGTGACGGTGTAGGTGCCGTCCTTTGCGGTGATGCCCGTAATGCCGTCAATGCCCATGTCCTTCAGCTTTTCAACGTCAGCCTTGCCGTAGCATTCAATGCCGATGACGTAAATCATCTCACGCTTGATGCGGTGCTCAGCCATCAGCTGATTGAAGCTGTAAGTATCGCAGGGCTTCAGGAACACAAGGATCTTACCGCCCGCGCGGCATTCCTTTACCAAATATTTGGAAAGGTTTGCGGCGCAAAAATCATTGTAAACAAATCCCTTTTCAAGCTCTTCCTTCGAGTGGAAGACAGCAGGGGTAATATCGTAGACAAAGTCGCCCTCGGTCCAACCGAGCACGCGGTCTACCGTGCCGTTTTCAAGCAGCTCTGTGGCACGCTTAATCATCATTTCTTGCATCGTAAATCCTCCAATCTCTTGTTTTCACCGAGGGAAGCAACGGTTGCAACAAATTCATTCATGGTCTTCGAGAACTTCGCGCCCTCCGCAGCGGAGATCCACTCCACACGGGTACGCTCGCGCTCAATGCCGAGGTAATCGAGCATCGAGAACAGAAGCGTCATACGGCGACGTGCAAAATAGTTACCGCTGGTATAGTGGCAGTCACCGGGGTGGCAGCCCGCCATGATCACGCCGTCAGCACCGCGCTGGAACGCACGGAGAATGAAGAGCGGATTGACGCGGCAGGAGCAGGGCACGCGGATGATCTTTACGTCAGCGGGATAAGAAAGACGCGCAGAGCCCGCAAGGTCAGCGCCCGCATAAGAGCACCAGTTGCAGCAAAACGCTACGATCTTGGGTCTGAATTCCTTTACATCTTGCATATTGCATCTACCTCCGCCATGATTTGTCTGTTAGAGAAGCCCTTAAGGTCCATTGCACCGGAGGGACAAGCTACGGTACATGCGCCACAGCCCTGGCAAACTGCCTCGTTTACGCTGGCAACGCGACGGATAAGGGTGGTGCGGTTCGGACCGCGGAATTCCTTGTCGGCATACGTAATAGCGCCGTAAGGACATACCTTTTCACAAGACGAGCAACCGTTACAAAGCATCTCGTCGGACTGTGCAACGCAGGGGTTGCAGGTGAGCTTATCCTTGGCAAGCAGGCCGATAACCTTTGCGGCGGCGGCACTTGCCTGGGATACGGTTTCGGGAATATCCTTGGGGCCTTGGCAAACGCCCGAAAGGAAGATACCAGCCGTCGGGGACTCAACGGGACGAAGCTTTGCGTGTGCCTCGGTGAAGAAGTCGTTGGTATCCATGCTGGCAGTCAGCATCGTTGCGATGCCGCGTGCGCTCTTGTCGGGCTCAACGGCGGTTGCGAGTACCACGAGGTCCGCGTCAATGTGCAGCTGCTCGCCCGAAAGGAGATCGCTTGCCTGCACCTTCAGCGTGCCGTTTTCCTCAACTACCTTACCAACCTGACCCTTGATGTAATGCACACCGTATTGCTCAACGGCGCGGCGATAGAACTCGTCAAAGTTCTTACCGGGGGTGCGTACGTCAATATAGAAGACGTAAACCTCGGTATCGGGATATTTCTCACGGATAAGCATTGCGTGCTTTGCCGTGTACATGCAGCAGATCTTCGAGCAGTAGGGCTTGCCCTTCTCGTTCTCGGCATCGCAACGAGAGCCAACGCACTGCACGAACACGATGGTGTGCGGGTGCTTCTTGTCGGAGGGACGAAGCAGTGTGCCTGCCGTGGGACCTGCGGCGTTCATCAAACGCTCAAGCTCAAGCGAGGTCACAACGTCCTGGCAGGTCGCGTAACCGAGCTCGTTGTACTGATCGGGCTTGAGAGGATTGAAGCCGGTAGCGGCAACGATCGCGCCGTACTCGCGCTCGATGATCTGATCCTCTTGCTTGTAATCGATAGCGCCAACACCACAGAATTTTGCACAAACGCCACACTTGCCGGTCTTCATCATCGTGCAGTAGTTTGCATCAATGGTGGCAACCTTCGGCACTGCCTGTGCAAAGGGGATATAAATGGCGCGGCGGGTATCAAGACCCATGTTGAAGCTGTTGGGAACCTTCTTTTGCGGGCACTTTTCGGTACAAATGCCACAGCCCGTGCACTTTTCCTCATCAACGAAGCGTGCCTTACGGCGAATGGCTACCTTAAAGTTACCAACGAAGCCCTTAACGGACTCGACCTCACTGTAAGAGAAGATCTTAACCTTTTCGTTTTGTGCCACGTCTACCATTTTAGGGGTAAGGATACAAGCGGCACAGTCAAGCGTCGGGAAGGTCTTATCGATCTGCGCCATCTTACCGCCGATCGTCGGCTCCTTCTCAACAATGTCAACCTCAAAGCCTGCCTCGGCAATGTCAAGTGCGGTCTGAATGCCGGCGATACCGCCGCCAATTACAAGCGCGCGCTTGGTAACAGGGCTCTCGCCTGCCTTCAAGGGCTTGTTGAGGTGCACCTTTGCGATCGCCGCGCGACCGAGGATGATTGCCTTTTCGGTTGCTTCCTTAATATCCTTGTGGATCCAAGATACCTGCTCACGAATGTTTGCGATCTCAACCATGTAGGGGTTAAGACCCTCTTTTTCGGCTGCCTTGCGGAAGGTTGCCTCGTGCATACGGGGCGAGCAGGAGCAGACCACTACACCGCCGAGCTTGTGCTCGCGGATTGCCTCACGCATCAGGGTCTGACCCGACTCGGAGCACATGTATTGGTAATCGGTGGAGAATACAACACCGGGCTCGTGCGAAAGTGCTTCGGCAACGGCCTTCACGTCAACGGTGGCTGCAATGTTCGTGCCACAGTGACAAATAAATACGCCTATTCTTTGCATTTTGCCACTCCTCCTTATTTGCTGTATTTACGGAACGCACTGGTAATTGCCTGCTGAGGAAGATCCTCGTCAAGCAGTGCGGGAACCGCTTCGGGCTTCAAGTGATTGGCGCCCTTTTCACGAATGACCGAAAGGCGAACCGCCTCGATCAGCTTTGCGGGCTCTACCTGACGGGGGCAACGCTCCATGCAGGCAAAGCAGGAAAGGCAGTTCCAAATTGACGGAGATGCCGCCAGCTTGTCGATGTCGCCCTTCTCTACCATATAAATAAATTGGTGCGGATGATACTCCATTGCATCAAATGCAGGGCAGGTCGCGGTGCATTTGCCACAACGCATGCACTTACGCACGTCAACGCCCGAGGAGCGCAGGATCTGCTCCACCTTGGCTGCGTTTTTGTTATGACTCATAGCATCCTCCTTATTTCACGCCGAGCGCTTCTGCAAGCAGCTCGGTAAAGTAAACGACAGAAACGTCGTCGCATCCGCCGTTCTTCTTAAGGTTGTAAAGGCACAGCGGGCATGCGGTCACGACCGTATCGGCACCCTTTGCCTTAGCACTTTCAAGCACGGCGTTGCTGCGCTTCTCTGCCGCGCCCTTGTTCTCAAGCGTGACGTAGCCGCCGCAGCACTCGTTACGCATACCGTAAACAACGGGCTCAGCGCCGATTGCGCGGATAAAGTCCTCAATGATCGTGGGATTCTCGGGATCGTCCATTGCCATTACCTTGGAGGGACGAAGCAAGAGGCAGCCGTAATAAGCGCCGATCTTGCGACCCGTGAGGGGGCTCACAACCTTTGCCTTGAGGTTATCAAAGCCAACGCGGTCGCGCAGGACCTCAAGGAAATGAAGCACGTTCGTTTCGCCGTGGTAGGGCGTATCCAGCTTCAAATAATTGTTGGCGCGGAGCACGACGTCCTCGTCGTTCTTCATCACGTTGTTGACCTGCTTGATCACATTGTGACAAGCGGAGCAGAGCGTGACGAGGTCCGTGCCGAGATCGCGCGCGTTTGCAAGCGCACGAACGGAGGAGAGCTTGGTTGCGATCTCATCCTTTGCCATCGGGTAAACGGCACCGCAGCACTGCCACTCGGGCAGCTCAGCAAGCTCAAAGCCAAGCGCCTGTGCACTTGCGCGTGCATAAGCGTCAAGATCCTTGGCCTTGGTTTTCAGCGTACAGCCGGGATAATAACTGAATTTCATATTCTTTTTCCCTTCTTGTATATTTTTTAAACCATGTTTTCGGGGTGGAATACCTCGTCAAATTTCTCGGCGGTGAGGAAGCCGAGTGCCACGCACGCTTCCTTCAGAGAAATGTTCTCCTTATATGCCTTCTTGGCGGTCTTTGCGGCGTTCTCGTAACCGATGTAGGGGTTAAGAGCCGTAACCAGCATCAAGGAGTTGTGGAGGTTGTCATGCATCTTCTGCTTATTGGCGGTGATACCTACAGCACAGTTGTTGTTAAAGGATACCATTGCCTCTGCCAAAAGGCGGACCGATTGCAGGAAGTTGTAAATGCAAACGGGCATAAAGACGTTAAGCTCAAAGTTGCCCTGCGATGCCGCCATGCCAACTGCAACGTCGTTACCCATGACCTGCACAGCAACCATCGTGACTGCCTCGCACTGCGTGGGGTTGACCTTACCGGGCATGATCGTGGAGCCGGGCTCATTCTCGGGGATAAAGATCTCACCGATGCCAAGACGGGGGCCGGATGCCAGCCAACGCACGTCGTTTGCGATCTTCATCATGTCGCAGGCAAGTGCCTTGACGGCGCCGTGTGCGAAGACGATCTCGTCCTTAGAGGTAAGTGCGTGGAATTTGTTGCCGGCGGTCTTGAAGCTCTTGCCCGTGATCTCGGAAACAGCCTCAGCAACCTTTACGTCAAAGCCCTTGGGGGTGTTAAGACCCGTACCGACGGCAGTGCCGCCAAGTGCCAGCTCCTTAAGGGTCGGAAGCGATGCGGCAAGCAGCTCCTTGTCGCGCTCAAGCGAGGTGCGCCAGCCCGAGATCTCCTGCGAGAAGGTGATGGGCGTTGCGTCCTGCAGATGGGTTCTGCCGCTCTTGACGATTCCCTCGTTTTCCTTTTCAAGGCGCTTGAAGGTATCAACCAAAAGATCGATCGCGGGGAAAAGCTTATCCTCGATCGCCGTCACTGCCGCAATGTGCATTGCAGTGGGGAAGGTGTCGTTTGAGGACTGGCTCATGTTGATGTCGTCATTGGGGTGGCAAAGCTTCTTGCCTGCCAGCTCGTTTGCGCGGTTGGCAATTACCTCGTTGGCGTTCATGTTCGACTGCGTGCCGGAGCCGGTCTGCCAAACAACGAGCGGGAAGTGATCGTTAAGAGAGCCCGACATCACCTCGTCACAAGCCTGGCTGATCACGGCAAGCTTTTCAGCCGTCATCTTCTCGGGCTTGAGTGCGGCGTTTGCCATTGCGGCAGCCTTTTTGAGAACGCCGAATGCGCGGGTGATCTCACGGGGCATCGTTTCAATGCCGACGCCGATCAAAAAGTTTTCATGACTGCGCTCGGTCTGTGCTGCCCAGTAGCGGTCTGCGGGTACCTTAACCTCGCCCATAGAGTCATGTTCAATGCGGTATTCCATGTTTTTCCTCCTAAAATAGCCGTATTTTTACACTGAATCGATATCTTCTGCAACAGTGACCAAAGAGTCCTGCCGCAATTTATCACATTATATTATATCGTATTAAAAAAAAAGTGTCAAGAGTGCTACACCAAATAATACGACAAAGTTTTTGGATTTTTTTCTAAAATTTATCGTCATTTTTCACGGAATTGCGAAAATTGCGCAAAAAAGCACTTCTCTTCTTGAAAAAAAGCTTATTTTGTGCTATACTCTTATGTGATTACACCATGCGAAAGGAGCTCGTATGTTAGAGCTGCAACACATCTGTTATTCCGTACCTGCCGAGGCGGGCGGAAAAACCACCATTCTTGACGACATTAATTTGAAAATACAAGACCGCTTTGTTGCGATCACGGGTCCGAACGGCGGCGGCAAATCCACGCTTGCCAAGATCATTGCGGGCATTCTTGTGCCCACCTCGGGACGCATTCTTCTTGACGGCGAGGATATTACCGATCTTTCGATCACCGAGCGCGCCAATCGCGGCATCAGCTTTGCCTTCCAACAGCCCGTGCGCTTCAAGGGCCTCACGGTAAAGGACCTCATCTCCCTTGCCGCGGGCGAAAAGCTCTCGCTTTCCGCCGCTTGCGCGTATCTGTCAGAGGTTGGTCTTTGCGCCAAGGAATACGTGAACCGTGAGGTCAACGCGTCGCTCTCGGGCGGCGAGCTTAAGCGCATTGAGATCGCCCAGATCCTCGCGCGCGGCACAAAGCTCTCGATCTTTGACGAGCCTGAGGCGGGCATTGACCTTTGGAGCTTCCAAAACCTCATCAAGGTCTTCCGCAATATGCACGAACGCATTCAGGGCAGTATCCTTATCATCTCGCACCAGGAGCGCATTCTTGACATTGCGGATAAGATCGTGATGGTGGCAAACGGCAAGATCGCCGCCGAGGGCGACAAGGAAACGGTGCTGCCGAAGCTGTTCGGCACGGTAGCGGGCTGCAAATTCACGGAGGTAGATGAGAATGTCACAACTTGATAGCATCAAACAAAATCTGCTTCGTGAGGTAGCGGACATTCACGAAATTCCCGAGGGTGCTTATTCCCTGCGTGTGGACGGAGAAATGTTCGGCTCTCGCTCCTCCGCCAATATCGAGATCGTCAAAAAGACCGACAAGCCGGGCATTGATATTTACATCAAGCCGGGCACGAAAAAGGAAAGCCTCCATATTCCCGTTTTGCTCGCAAAATCGGGACTTAAGGAGCTTGTCTATAACGATTTTCACATCGGTGCCGACTGTGACGTCACGATCGTGGCGGGCTGCGGCATTCACAACGGCGGCTCTGCTGACAGCGAGCACAGCGGCGTTCACGCCTTTTACGTTGGTGAAAACGCCAAGGTCAAGTATATAGAAAAGCACTACGGCGCAGGTGACGGGAACGGCAAAAATCTGATGAACCCCACCACCGTATGCGAGCTCTGTGCCGGCGCTTACATGGAAATGGAAACGGCGCAGATCGGCGGCGTTGACTCGACCGACCGTACCACGCGCGCAAAGCTTGCCGAGGACGCAACGCTTGTGGTGCGCGAAAAAATCATGACGCACGGTGAGCAATATGCCAAAACCTATTTTGAGGTTGACCTGAACGGTAAGCACAGCAGCACGCACGTGATCTCGCGCTCGGTCGCGCGCGACAAATCCTCGCAGCTCTTCGTGTCGCACGTCAACGGCAACAACGAGTGCTCGGGTCACACCGAATGTGACGCGATCATTATGAACGACGCCACCGTCAGCGCCGTGCCCGAGATCATCGCCAATCACCCCGACGCATCCCTCATTCACGAGGCGGCGATCGGCAAGATCGCGGGCGAGCAGCTCATTAAGCTCATGACCCTCGGCCTTTCCGAAAAGGAAGCCGAGGAGCAGATCGTCAACGGATTTTTGAAGTAAGAGAAATAGACAAATACGGGGGAGAGGGAAAAGCCCTTTTGAAAAAGCGGCTTCTCCCCCTCCCCTCTCTTGCTACCGCAAGAGCTCCCTTTCCCCTCTTTCCCAAAACCTTCAAGATTGTTAGCATAAACCGAAAGGGATGCAAACTGCAACCTCATCAAGCAACAAATTACGTGAAAGGAGATATGTGGTGTTAAAATTACCCCCGCTTGACGCGCTTTTGCCGTGGTATGAGAAAAACAAGCGCGATCTCCCGTGGCGACACACAAAGGACCCTTACGCCATTTGGGTGTCCGAAATTATGCTTCAGCAGACCCGTGTGGAAGCCGTGCTTCCCTACTACCGCCGCTTCCTTGACACACTCCCCACCGTTGCCGACCTTGCCTCCGCGCCCGAAACACTCCTTTTAAAGCTCTGGGAGGGACTTGGCTATTACAGCCGCGTGCGCAATATGCAAAAGGCGGCAAAAGCTATCATGGAGGCGCACGGTGGCGTTTTCCCCGACACGTATGAGGAAATACGCGCACTTTGCGGCATTGGCGACTACACCGCAGGTGCCGTTGCGTCGTTTGCCTTTGACCTTCCCTACCCCGCCGTTGACGGCAACGTACTCCGCGTGGCGGCACGGCTTTGTGCCTTTGAAAAAAATATTCTTTCTCCCGCCGCCAAAAAGGAGCTGACCGCCGCCGTTGCAAACGCGCAGCAAGGGTATCCGCCCGCCGCCTTTAACCAAGCGATCATGGAGCTGGGTGCCACGGTTTGCCTGCCAAACGGGGTGCCAAAATGCGATATTTGCCCACTTACCGCGCACTGCCGCGCGCGCATCGAGAATAAAACCAACGCGCTCCCCGTGCGCGAAAAACCGATAAAACGCAAAATACAACCAAAAACGGTGCTTGTTTTGCGCCAAAACGACACGGTGCTGCTGCGACGACGCGAGCCAAACGGACTGCTTGCGGGACTGTTTGAGCCCCTTACCCTTGACGGGCAAAAAAGCACCGAGGAGATCGCCCTGCTTCTGCATGAATGGGGATTTGTGCCACGGCGCATCACACCTCTTGGTGACGCCAAGCACGTCTTTACCCATCTTGAATGGCACATGACGGGATACGAAATCCTGCTTGACGGTAGCGAAAATCCGCCCTTGGAGAACTACTTTTTTGCGGCAAGCGCCGATCTTGATACCCTTTACGCGATCCCCTCCGCTTATCGCGCCTATCGCCCCTATATGTAATCATTATGCGCCCTTGCCGAATGACAAGGGCGCATTTTTGCGTTTGAATTTACTTCTGTTCAAACCGAATAAATCTAATCGATACGTCGCCCCGTTCCGCGCCATACGGCACACCGTCGGGAAGGAATTCCATACGCCCCTCCTCACCTGTTACCACACTACGTCCCGCCTCATTTAAAGCAATTTCCGAAACCGAAGACAACGGCTCAAAAATCAAAAAAAGCTCTTGAAACGCCGCGCCGTTTTCAATCACCTCAACGTCACCGTAGCTCAAATAAATCACCCCGTCTGCGCCTCTTTTTACCTTTGTGCCCGAAAGCGAGCTTGGTGCATAGAATGTCACTGTTACGGGCGCAAGTCCACCTGCCGCCCGGTCCGCTTCGACCAGCGCGCAAAACGGCACGTCGCAAAGCATGCCCTCAACCTCTGCCGCGTAGCTACCCCGCAGCACAGCAAACGGATCGGTGTCGGTCGCGCAGCCCGCAAGCAAAAGGCAAAGTACAGCCAAGCAAAGCAAAAAGCTTTTTCGCAAGCAATCACCCCCCTCTTTTTGAATTTATGTCCGATATTGCGAAAAAATAACGCTTTTGCCTTGCCAAAAGACAAAAATTGTGCTATTATGAAAGAAAAGAGGCGATCGAATGCGTTTTCCCGAGGAACTTGCCACTGCCGTGATCGACACGGCGGCGCTTACACGCAATTTTGTGCTTTTACAAGAGGAAATCTCGCGAAGCACTGCAAAATCCCCGGTTTTGATCGCCGTTGTCAAGGCAAATGCCTACGGTCACGGCACCTCTCTTGCCGTTCCCGCTTTTTTACACGCGGGCTGTCGTTTTTTTGCGGTAGCCAATGCAGAGGAGGCACTTGCCGTTCGATGCCTTGCGCCAGAAGCGCGCATTTTGGTGCTCGGCTACACACCGCCAGCCAAGGCTGCGGTTTTGGCGGAGCACAACATAGAGCAAGCGGTATTTTCCCTCGAATACGCAAGGGCGCTAAACGAAGCGGCAAGCACCGCCGCGCGCCCCATTGCCGTGCATATTAAGCTAAACGGCGGTATGTGCCGCCTTGGCTTTTCGCCGAAAAAGGTAAAGCAAATCCTTGCCGCCGCATCACTCCCCGCACTTCGTGCGGTCGGACTTTTTACTCATTTCCCCTCTGCTGACAGCGACGAAATCGCCACACGTGATGCGCTTTCGCGATTTGTTGCCTGTCGAGATGCCCTGCAAAAAAAGGGACTCTCCCTTTTTTGCCATACAGCGGCATCTGCCGCCGCGCTCACTCTCCCCGAAGCAGTGCTTGACGGTGCGCGCATAGGGCTCGCCCTTTACGGCATACCGCCCGCAGGGAATACACTCCCCCTCACCCCCGCGCTATCCCTTTACGCCCCTATCGTACAGATCCACCGTGTGCCAAAGGGCACACCCGTTGGATACGGTGGGGATTTTGTCACCACCCGTGCCACTCGGATCGGCACCTGCCCCATTGGATACGCCGATGGCATCTTTCGTGCGTTTAGTGGGGGGACGGTAAGCGTTTTCCACAAGAAAAGGCAATACGCCGCTCGCACGGTCGGACGCATTTGCATGGATCAAATCATGCTCGACCTTACCGATACGCCCGCCAAGGTGGGCGACAAGATTTTGTTTTTTGATGACCCACGCCCTATGGCGAGCGCACTTCATACCATTCCTTATGAAATTCTTACCGCCATTGGCCCGCGCGTATTACGCAAAGAAAAGGAGGTGCCCACTTGATTGCATTTTACGAAGATCGAAAGGACCGTTTGTGTGCCCGTGACCTGACCGACGGCACAAGACAGCTTGCCTGCTCGGCGCATTTGCACTATCATATCGAGGTGGCGATCCTCATGCAAGGCAATACCGTAGCCCATGCGGGCACCGAGGAATACCATATGCAAGCAGGTGATATTTTTATCTCCTTCCCAAACCAAGTGCATCACTTTTCCTCAAGCGACCTTGAAAGATATTATCTTTTGATCATTCACCCCGACCTCATACCCGATCTTTCCCCTCTGTTTACGCACAAGCTCCCCGATCACGCCCTTATCAGGGGGCTCGCCCAAAACAGGGATATTCTGTACCTCGTTGATCAGATCTGCCGCTTTGAGCAGATAGAGCTGACCCCTCTTGAGGAGATCGAATGTCAAGGATATTTGCTTTCCTTTTTTGCCAAGCTCCTTGCGCATCTTTCGTTAAGAGAGGCACCGAGCAAGCACACAAGCACCCTCAACAGCATCATTTCCTACTGCCTCAAAAATTATCAAAACGACCTGTCACTTACCATTCTTGAAAAGGATCTGCACATCAGCAAATACTATATTTCGCATCTGTTTTCGGACAAGCTGGGCATCAGCTTTAACGATTATATCAATTCTCTGCGCATTTCCTTTGCCTGCAATCACCTGCGGCGCAGCAGTATGTCGATCACCGAGATCGCAAGCGTCGTCGGCTTTGCAAGTCCGCGCACCTTTAACCGCGCGTTTTTGAAGCAAATGGGCGTCACGCCCAGCGCATATAAGCAAACGAGAAAAATAAAAAAGTGAGGAACGCCATGGAACGTATCGCATCTTTCACCGTTGATCACGACAAGATCACACCCGGCATGTACATCTCGCGCGTTGACGGAGATATTACCACCTTCGACCTTCGCACCCGTCGCCCCAACATGGGCAAATATATGGACAACCGCACCATGCACACCATGGAGCACATGCTTGCCACCCTCTTGCGCAACAGCGAGATCGGCAAGGACGTGATCTATTTTGGTCCCATGGGTTGTCAAACGGGCTTTTATCTGTTGACGCGCAACGTGGAGCCTAAGGTCGCCAGAAAAGCCGTCATGGCAGCGCTGCGCGCAACGCTTTCATGGCAGGGAGAGGTCTTTGGTGCCTCCCGTCGCGAGTGCGGCAACTACCTGAATTTGCGCCTCGACGATGCCAAGGCAGAATGCGCCACCTACCTGTTAGCACTTGAAGAAAACGGAGATTTTAACTATGCAGAATAATCAAAAAGAACGTATCGGCATTATCGGTGCGATGACGATCGAAACCGAGGGTCTACTCGCTGAAATGGAAAACAAGCAAGAGCGCACCGTCAGCGGCGTAACCTTTACCGAGGGTGCGCTTTGCGGCAAGGAGGTCGTGGTTGCCACCTGCGGCGTCGGCAAGGTGTTTGCCGCCATCTGCGCTGAGGCAATGATCCTTTCCTTTGGCGTCACTGCCCTGCTTAACACAGGTGTTGCGGGGGGGCTGCACCCCATGCTTGAGGTCGGCGACATCGCGCTTGCCGACAAGGTCGTCCAGCACGACATGAACACCACCGCCATCGGCGACCCGCGTGGACTGCTTTCGGGCATCAACGTGGTTGAAATTGAAGCCGATAAGCGCCTTCTTAAGGCACTTTGTCGCGCAACCGCCGACCTTGACCATAACGCACTTGTCGGCACCATTGCCTCGGGCGACCTTTTCGTTGCGGAGCAAAAAACAAAGGATAAGATCACCTCGGAATTTGATGCGATCGCTTGCGAAATGGAGGGCGCCGCCATCGGACACGTGGCGTACGTCAACAAAATCCCCTTTGCCGTGCTCCGCTCGATCTCGGACGGCGGCGACGGCATGGAATTTTCCGAGTTTTGTCCCCTTGCCGCCAAGAACTCGGTGGCAATCACCAAGGCGTTTTTGCAAAATCTTTAAAAGTAAACACCCGTATGCCACCATTTAGGGGCATACGGGTGTACTTTTTATAGAATAAGAAAGAGCCAAAACGGTATCGTCGCGCAGGAAATAAGATGCGACAAAAACGCAAGTCGCGCGCCCGTGGAGGTATCCTCGCCCACAAATCTCGGGAAAATAACGGTATTAAGACCGCAGGGCATACACGCGACAAAAAGCGCGGGAAGCATCACCGCGTTAAGCGAGAAGATGCGGCATACGCCAAAGGCAAGCAACGGCAACGCCAAAAGGCGCACGGCAATCACGATATAATCGGTTTTGTTGGCAAAAAGCATGCGAAACGAAATGCCCGAAAGCACAATACCCGTGAGGAGCATACCGATCGGTCCCACACACGCCGATGCCATCTTCAAAACACTGCTGACAGCGACAGGCATCGTAAACCCGATCAGACCGCAAGAAATGCCAAGCACCAGCGAAATGATCAGAGGATTGATCAAGCGCTTGACCGAGCGCTTCGCGCGCGTCAGCATCCAATAGCCGAAGGTGTAGGTGTAGATCGCAAACGGAATACAGAACAAGATCATGTCCGCCAGCGCGGCAGACCCAAACAAATTTTCCATTAATACATATCCAAGATATGCGTAATTGGAAAGTGTGAGCGAATAGCGATATACCTTTTGCTTATAATCCTCGCGCGTGAGAAGCTTGCCAACAAAAAACGAAATGCCGACAACGATCAGCAGCGCCGCGGTTCCGGCAAGCAAAAGAACGTATTTTTCGCGAATATATCGAATGGTAAAGTTTTGCGAGAGCGAGGAAAAGACCTTGGCAGGCAGGAAGATATTCACCAATAGACCCGACAAAAGCCCCGTTCCCTTTTGGTAATCGGGCTTCCACTTGCCAAGCAACCAGCCAAACAACAAAAACGCATACAAAACAAACAACTGAACAAAAACGGCAGACACCGCATACACCTCCAATCTTCTCCTATTTTACAACGATTCGCGTTTTTTGTAAATAGATAAAATGAAATTTCAAAAAATCCATGTTTTTCTACCCGTATTGTGAATAAGAGAGCAATCTACATCGAGCGAGGAAGTGACGTTAAAAAAGGACACGGCAGCGCCGTTTCCTTTTTGATCTGCGCCCCCACGGCTACGTAGAGTTCATTCAAATTTGGATGCAGAAGCGGCGTTCGAGAGCGACGGTGTAGTAACTACTCCGAGCGAACAAACGCCGTTAAAAAAGACCGCAACAAGTGTTGCGGTCTTTTTGATCTGCGCCAAATTTGGATGGACTTAACCAAGCTTAGCGGAGTTGATCTTGATACCAGGGCCCATCGTCGAAGCGAGGACGCAGGACTTGATATACTGACCCTTTGCAGCGGCGGGCTTCGCCTTGATGATTGCGCTCATCAGAGTGGAGAAGTTCTCAGCGAGCTTCTCAGCACCGAAGGATGCCTTGCCAATGGGGCAGTGAATGATGTTGGTCTTGTCAAGACGGTACTCGATCTTACCTGCCTTAGCCTCGGCAACTGCCTTAGCAACATCAGGAGTAACGGTACCAGCCTTGGGAGAAGGCATCAAGCCCTTAGGACCAAGAACCTTACCCATACGGCCAACCAGACCCATCATATCGGGAGAAGCGATGACAACGTCGAACTCGAACCAGTTCTCCTTCATGATCTTGTCAACGTACTCCATGTCGCCAACGTAGTCAGCGCCTGCTGCCTTAGCAGCCTCTACCTTGTCGCCCTTGGTCAGAACCAGGGTGCGAACCGTCTTACCGGTACCGTTGGGGAGAACAACTGCACCGCGGACCTGCTGGTCAGCGTGGCGGGAGTCAACACCCAGACGAACGTGAATCTCAATGGTTTCGTCAAACTTTGCCTTGGACGTCTGGCAAACCAGATCAAGTGCCTCAGCGGGATCGTACAATCTGTTCTTTTCAACCAGCTTTGCGCTGTCGATATATTTCTTTCCCATTATACTTCCCCTCCTTACTCTTCAACTTCCACGCCCATGCTGCGTGCGGTGCCTGCGATCATGCTCATTGCAGCCTCGATAGAGCCTGCGTTGAGGTCGGGCATCTTGGTTTCGGCGATCTTCTTGACCTGCTCCTTGGTGAGCTTTGCGACCTTGGTCTTGTTGGGCTTGTCGGAAGCGGTCTCGATGCCTGCTGCCTTCTTAATCAGAACGGGAGCAGGGGGAGTTTTGGTAATAAAGGTGAAGGAACGGTCGGCGTAAACCGTGATCACTACGGGAATGATCAGGCCGATATCGTTCTTGGTACGCTCGTTAAACTCTTTGGTAAATACGGGAATTGCAACACCGTACTGACCAAGCGCAGGACCAACGGGGGGCTGGGGCGTTGCTTTGCCTGCGGGCAACTGCAGCTTGATATAGCCCATAACTTTCTTTGCCATTTTAAAATAACCTCCTTAAGTGGTACGATACGGGAGATTCAAAAATTTTCTCCCTCCCACATTCAAATCCTTTTAACGCAGGATCAAGCGTTTTCGGGAGCAAGGCACGAAACCTCGATCTCCACGGGCATGTCACGGCGACCGCGCTTGACAAGTACGGTTGCCATTTTGTTATCCTCGGTAATCGACTGTACCACACCGTTATATCCCTCGAAAAGTCCGGAAGCCACGACAACGTTATCGCCAACTGCAAATGCAAGCGATACGCGCGCATCCTCGGTCACGCCGTCAGCCTCGTTGTTTTCAAGACCAAGCGCGCGAACCTCCTCATCGGAAAGCGGGGTGGGACGAGATCCGGGACCGACAAAGCCGGTTACACCGCCAATGTTACGAACTGCATGCCAGGTAGCATCGTTCATTTCCATTTTGATGTAGACGTAGGAGGGGAAAAGCTTTACCTCAACCACCTTTTCCTCGTCGCCCTTTTTCTCAATTACAGTTTCAACAGGGATACGGATATCGAAGATCTTGTCGCCAAGACCGCGATTTTCGATAACCTTTTCAAGACTTGTCTTGATTTTGTTTTCGTAGCCCGAATAGGTGTGCGCCACATACCACTTCGCGCCTACATTCATTCCGTCAATATTGCTCATTAGTTTCCACCAAAGAAATGCATACCCTTGCCGGTCAGCAGATACTGAGCCTCAAAGAATGCAAAATCCAAAAGCCCGATCACCAAAGCGGTTACGAGAATGGCAACAACTACGAAAACCGTAGAGCGCCAAACCTGCTTCCAAGGAAACCAGGTTACGTTTTTGAGCTCGCGCTTGTATGCACGAAGAGCTTCAGCCAGCTTTTCGCGCTTGACAATGCAAAGAACCACAACTGCCACCAGCACAACGCCGCCAACGATAAGCGAAACCAGCGCAAAGGTAGACATACCCTCGGCAGGGGTCTCGGTCGCACCGTCATCAGCAGAAACGCCAAGGCAGAAAAACGCGCAAAGGATAAGGCAGGAGACAAGGAACAGGGCAAGACTCTTTTTTGCTTTCATCGTTCTACTCTCCTCTCAATCCTTACTTGGACTCTCTGTGAAGAGTGTGCTTTTTGCAGAAGCGGCAATACTTGTTGAACTCGAGTCTGTCAGGATCGTTCTTCTTGTTCTTCTTCGTGTCATAGTTTCTCTGCTTGCACTCGGTGCAAACGAGAGTCACCTTGACTCTTGCTTCATTAGCCATGTTTTTCGGCACCTCCCATTATAAATTATTAGGTAGTAACACTACCCGTGTACCTCCCTCTCACGCGGCATTGCGCTTGTCCCTTTCGGGTGGCGCTACGGCGCAACAAAAAAGCCCGCACGCAGAGGTAAGAAACATTATAGCACTTTCTTTCCCCCGTGTCAAGTGTTTTTTTCTTTTTTATTTATAAATATGTTTTGGGCAAAATCGCAAAGGTGCCGCGATCGGCAAGATCGCGGCACCCCACTTCAATTTTTACATATCATAGACCACGTAGGTTTCAACAAAAACAAGCATTTCGCCGTACATGGTCGAGGCAGTCGCCTCGCATACGTAATCATAACGAGCAAGCTTGCCGTTGCTGAAGGTCAAGGTTGCCGTCACGGTTGCTCCGGTAAGTGTTCCATTTACAGATGCAACCCATTCTTCTGCTTGAGACACGTCATTCAAGGTCAAACGATAAATGCTTTGCGAGGAAGTCTGCATCACCGATTCGATCTCCACAACGTCACTCATTGTAATCTGTGCGGGATCAATGACAGATCGAATTGTATAACGCGCCACATCCTCGGAGCCCTCGGTTTCCTCGCCGTTTGCAAAGAGCGTTCCGTTTGCATACGAGACCGTGCTGAGTTCTCCGTCCCGATCGACCATGATCTCAAAGCCGTACTTGCCGTTTCGCTTGGCAAAGGTGCCGGTTTGCACCACCTCGGTCGCGTTCGTATAGCCCGCGATCACGACGCTCACGTCGGAATGCATGCTGAACTCGCCCGCGTCGGCGTTAACAAAGTCGGTCAGCATCTCACTAAGGGCGCCCACAACGCGCAGATCGTCTACCTCCTTGTAGCCCGTCAGGCTCACAGCCTCATGCGGCAAGGTCGCATTGACCTTGGAGTAGTTCGACTCCGCAAAGATCAAGCAATAGCTGTCACTGTCGTCATCCTCGGTACAATCAAGCACAAAGTTCATTTGCTCACGGGTCAAGGTGCCGTCGGCGGAAATGTGGACCGTATAGATCATGTCGACCAATTCAAACGCATCCCCATACAAAGCACTAAGACTGCCAATACCAAGGTCAGACACGCGCAACGCGTCCTTGGTGAATTTTGAGAAGGTCAGTTCGGCACTCCCATCCTGCTGCGCGCTGTACACTGCCTTGCCGCAGGTGGCGGCGGTCACGACAATATTGTCGCCCAACCAATTCATATACGTTCTGTAATCAGCAGCGCTCAAGAAGGAAACAAGCTTTTGATCCTGCGTTGTCACGCCGTCCTGGATCGCCGTGTTTCGCACAAACATTCTGCCGTTTTGAAAGCCCTCCACGGACAGCTCATTCATCGTGGACGAGTCGCCCCCATAGGTTACGGTCGCACTTATATCCATCTGCGAATAATAAGAAAGGCTGTCATTTTTACGGTTCGCAATACAAGAAACCGCTTCTCCCGTCACCTCCATCTCCATGCCGTACAGCATCATTTCCATGGAAACCTCGCTGTCCTGCGTGACAGAATCGGCATTCAGTATTGCCGCGGTTGCGGTAGCATACAAGGCATACGCCTTCTCTGCATCGGTCATCACAGCAGGGGGATTGGACGGACCGCTCGGTCCGTTCGGCGGAGCCGGCGGCTCCTCGCCGTTACACGCAACCAAGGCGCCCAACAAAAAAACAACCGCAAGTAGCACACAAATCGTCTTGATCCATACGTTTTTCTTCATAAGCCCTCCGACGTTGCAATTGTACTTTATTTCATTATAGCACTCCCCCGTACAACATGCAACAGTTTTCCCGTGAAAATCTGCGTCTTTTTGTTTTTTTGAGTTTTTTTCAAAATCCTCTTGCAAAAAGAAAAATAATGTGCTATAATAATGCGGTCACAAACAAAGGGGTATAGTTCAGTCGGTAGAACACCAGTCTCCAAAACTGGGTGTCGTGGGTTCGAGTCCTCCTGCCCCTGCCAACAAAAAGAGAA
>JAZOSR010000024.1:0-40782 GCA_045657225.1 Eubacteriales bacterium
TCAAGGAATATCAGCGAAAACGGCGCGCCGCAATAGGTCCTCAAAAAGGACAGCGCCTCCCCCGTCTGTACCGCTACCTTGTCGGCAAGCTTTGTATGCTTTGCGTTTTGGTTGATAACCGCTACCGCATTTTTATCGTGATCAAGCAAAACTGCGTGCGTAGCACCGCGGCTGACGGCTTCAAGTCCCATTTGCCCCGAGCCCGCAAAAAGGTCAAGCACGCGTCTGCCCTCAAAGCGACCTTGAAGCATGGAAAATACCGCTTCCTTGGTACGCTCGGCGGTGGGACGTGTATTCTCGCCCGCGGGGGCTTGTAATTTTGCGCCACGCGCGCTACCCGTAATAATACGCATCATAAGGCTTACTCTCCCGTTTTGTGAAAATGATCGTAGATTGTTTTTGCAAGCACGGCGCCAATGCCCTCGACGGCTTGCAGCTCCTTTATGCTTGCTTTTTTCAGTGCGGCAAGACCGCCGAAATGGGCAAGCAACGTCTTTGCCCTTTCCTTGCCAAGTCCCTTAATGCCTTCAAGCGAGGAGGTTTTCAGCGTACGGCGCTTGGCATCGCTCATCACGCGCACCGAAAATCGGTGCACCTCCTCTTGTATTTGATATACAGTCGTAAAAATGCCGCGGTCAAGCGCAATGGAGATCTCCTCCTTATCGGTACAAAGCGCGCGTGTTTTGTGAAAGGCATCCTTCACCATACCGAAAATAGGGACCGAAACGCCCATTTCCTCGGCAACGGCACGCGCCGTCGCAACGTGTGTCATGCCACCGTCAATCAAAATAAGATCGGGCAGGACCGAAAAAGCACCGTCCTTATCATCAAGATGAGAAAAACGACGCGAAAGTGCCTCGCGCATGGAGGCGTAATCGTCAGCGCCCTCAACCTCACGCATACGGAACGTGCGATAATCGCGGCGGCGGAATGCGCCGTTTTCCCATACGATCATACCGCAGGTCGTGTGCTCACTGCCGAAATTGGAAATATCGTAGCTTTCAATGCGCGCGGGTACGACCTCAAGCGCTAATAGCTCCGCAAGGCGTACCATCACCTCATCGCGCGCCGTTTCGGTACGCTTCGTTGCTTCGGCACGTTCCTTCGCGTTTTTAGCGGCAAGCTGGGAAAGTGTGCGCAATTCCCCTCGCTCCGGCGTATATACCTGAACCCTTTTGCCAGCCATACCCGACAAAAATTCCGAAAGCAGCTGATAATGCTCCTCGCTCGCTTCATAAGAAAGCAATACGCGCGCGGGAAGATCGGACCTCGCTTTATAATGCTCATACAAAAACGCGGCAAGCGTTTCCTCTAAATTCAACACCTCGGCGGCAGAGAAAACCACCTCTGTTTTATCAACAAGCGCGCCCTCGCGCACGTAAAAAATCGAAATGGCAAGGAAAAGCTCGTCGGTATAAATACCGATCACGTCCTCCTCGGCATCGGGAGAAGCAACGACTCTTTGCTTTTGCGAAAGCTTTTCAAGGGCTGTCAGCGTATCACGCAGCACAGCCGCCTTTTCAAACTCCTCCACCTCGGCGGCGCGTAGCATATCTTCCTTTACCGTGCGGCGAACCGCGGCGCTGTTGCCGCGCAAAATATCGGCAGTTAGCTTAATGCGCTCCGCGTATTCGGCGGGATCGACCTTGCCCGTACAAACGCCGCAGCACTGTCCAAGCTGATAATAAAGGCAGGGACGCTCCTTTCCGATGTCGCGCGGAAATTGCCGCTTGCACGTAGGCAAGCCAAGTGTTTTTTGCAGGGTGCGAATAACCGTACTCGCAACCGATGCGCCCGAATAAGGACCGAAATAACGCCCTTTGTCATTTTTGCGCGTGCGGGTAAAGACAAGACGCGGATATTCTTCTTGCGTGATTTTGATATACGGATAGGATTTTGCATCCTTAAGACGAATATTATAACGGGGAGAATGCTGCTTGATCAGAGTGTTTTCAAGAGAAAGCGCTTCGATCTCGGTATCGCAAAGGTAATAATCGAAATCGGCGACCTGCGCCACCATACGCGCGGTCTTGGCGCTTTTTTCACCCGCGTGGAAATAACTCGTCACACGGTTTTTCAGCTTGCGAGATTTACCGACGTAAATGATCTTCCCCGCCTTGTCGCGCATCAGGTAAACACCCGGCTGCATCGGCAGCTCATTTGCCTTTTTTAAAAGGCGTGACAAGCGCTCTTCACTCATCCACTCTCCCCCTTTCTTTAAAAAAAGCGAGCGCCGATCTGACGCTCGCTTTATCATTTGTTTAATTACACTGAAAACCCGTATTGATCAATTCCTGCAAGCCGTTAAGCGCATCCACCTCATCAGAGCCGTCTGCAATCAGTTTAATGGTCATGCCCTGCGCAATGCCAAGCGACAACACACCAAGCAAGCTTTTAGCATTGACTTTTCTATCGTCCTTTTCAACCCACAAGGTGCTCTTATATCCGTTTGCCTTTTGGATAAAGAAGGTTGCGGGCCGCGCGTGCAGGCCGATCGCATTGGTTATGGTAATTTCACGTGAAATCATATCGGTCAACGCTCCATTCATTAATTTGCAATTCACAATAGGATACAGTCTATTAAGAATAGTATAACAAAATTGCTCATAAAAATCAATGGGCATTTTTTTGGTATTTTAACCGAGAGGATGTTGAAAATATGTGCATTTTGACGATATCACGCCTCAATTTCGACAATAGACACGACTTTTGCTTCAAAATCTCCAAGCTCCGTGGCAAGCAAAAAGCTCTCTCCTACCTCCATTCGGAAGCCCTCCTCGTGCACCAAAACGTTGCCGTTTTTCGCACCGTGGCAAGCAAACGTTCCGCAAAAAACAACTCTGCCCATTTCGCGGTCATCAAGCGGATAAACCATCGTAACCGAGTTACCCTGCGTGTTTACGTAATCTTGCGTATATGGCATAAGAAGGGGCCCGGCACCCAATCTGCCGAGTGAGATCTTTTTCTCATCGTCGTAAAAATAAAGCGACGTGTTTTCCACTAAGAGCTCTGCCGCGGGCACGCGCATCCCCGCCACTTCAAAGGTAACCGTGTAGCTTTTCTCTTGCTTTTGCTTTTCAAACAGAAATTGAATATTGTTTTTTTGCCAGATACTGATCACGATCAGCACGACAAGCAATATAAGCGCAACGTCAAGAGGCGTGATACGTATACGTGACGGTGCCTTCTTTTTGTTTTCCTTCGTACTCATGACAAGCTCTCTCCTTCCGTGCTGACTGTTAAGGTTACGCAGCTTCCCTTTCCTGTATAATCACCAACCGAAACCAGATAATTTTGATTCATAGCAAGCCTGATATCATCAACGTAATATCCATCGCCTTGCTTATATCTCGCCGTTGTAGATACCGTCAGCGTCAAAACCGTTCTCTGAACCTCGGTGGAGGTCGTTTCTCCGTTTTTAAAATCGGGCAACAAAACATCAAGCGAACGACTCGATACCGCTAAAACATTGCCGATCACCGTTCCGCTTTGCGCATCGATTACCTCCGCACCCTCAAGTGCTGTCACATCAATAACGGCATCCGCATCATAAATCTCAAGTGTATATTGAAGCTCACGCTTTTCGCCAAAAAATGCAGAGGGCGTAAAAAGATCGGAAAGATAAAGCGAAAATAGGATGGCAATTCCTGCGAGCAGCACCAATATCAAATTAAGCGCTACAAATAACCAACGCGGATATTTTCTTGATCGTTTAGAGGAATCTTGACCCGCGGAAACGCGCAAGGCACCGAAATGAATTCCGTTCTCGTGAAAGGATAACCGTGCCATTTCAATCCTCCTTTTTCTTTTTGCGTGAGATCGACGAACGATAATCCATCTCCGCCTGCATCACACCTTGATGCGTTGCTACATCCGTATACACCTGATGGCGCGTACGATCAAAGCGCAGTCCCGCACCAATCAGAGCAATTGCCGCAAAGAATTCGATCAAAACCGCATCGTCAAACCACACGTAATGGAAAAAGCCAAACAGTACCGTTGCCGCAGTCAACAGAATGCCGATATAAGCAAACAACAAGCTCTCGCGCTTCTTGGTATAACGTATCGCGCAAAAAGCGTTTTGCATCAGCACGAAGAAAAGCAGCGCGGGCAAAATAAGGGCAAAAATACCGCCCTCCGCCAGCTGATACATATAAAAATTATAGGCTCCGTAAGAAAATTCCGCACCGCTTGTAACGTAAGGATAAAGTGCTTGCATACCGTCGTAACCCACACCGAACAAAAAGGTGGAGAATCCCCCGCTCATACCGTAAAGTGTACCAAGCGCAGCTCTGCCCTGTACCCTTGCCGCAAGATACGCGGGCGAGGTAATATCTGTCAGCATGCCGAGCACATACTGCTTTGCCGCAGCAGGAAGCATAAAATAAGAGCCGACGCTCACACCACCCGCAAGCAGCACCGATGGCAAGCCGCCACGACAGTATAAAACGACAAATCCAACGACGATCAGTAAAAGCGCAAGCCACGCAGACGACACAAAGGTCAGCACGGCTGCAAGTACGATCAAAAGCATGGAGATCAATGCGATCGGACGTCCCTTTTTCTTTGTGTAAAAAAATGAGGGGAAGGAAAATGCAAAGGCTATCACAAAATAATATGCCGTAGCCGTAAGGCTTTCAAAGCCAATGTTGATGCTTGGCGCAAGCTCGGCAAGCGATACACCGACAAATCCCTCGTGAAATGCAGCTACAAAAAAGCGTATCAATCCAATCACCGCTGCGACAGTGGCTGAAAAAACAAAGGTGATCTGACATTTAAAAAGCCAATGCGGCGTAGCAAGAACGTTAACGGCAAACAAATAAAAAAGCACTACCGTAACGCGCAAAAGCACTGCTTGCCACACACCCTGCTCCGAAAGAGAAAAGCCGGACAAGATAAACAACGGGCAAAAGCAAAGCACCACCGCATCCTGCCATTCAATACGCATTACACGGTTTCCTCGCAGTAATTTACCCACATAACCGACAAGCGAAAGAAGCATAAGAAGATATGTCAGCATATTGGAGCCCGTCAAAAAACGCGAGAGGGGCAATGACAGGACCGTCAGCAAAAAGCCTGCCTCCGGCACCGAACAGATCAACAATAAAAGCAACAAGCACACCGCTACCTGCAGCAGGCCGGTAGGGGGAAGCAAAAGCGCAAGCGCCGCGATAAAAACAGCAAAAAAGGAGGAAATAACATAGTGATTTTTTCCCTTCTTCTCTGCCGCGCGTGCCATATCGTCGGGAATGCCGAGCACGTCAAAAAGGAAAAACGAGCATAATCTGCTCTTAAGAAGCAAATACCCAATAGACCGATCTGACAAAAGCAGTACAAAGCCAACCGCAACGGCAATCAAAGCAAACAGCAAGTAGCTCCAGGTAGCAAGATCACCAAGCAAGGAATCCACCGACAAAAAATAAAAAGCGGAAAAAATAGCGGCGAGCACCATAAAGAAAAGTCCAAAGGAACGCAAGGCACAAGCGCAAACACCTTGTAAAGCAGCCCGAATACCGCGCGTTAAAATATTCCCCTCCATTGCCGAAGCAACGACACGGCGAATGGTATGATGAGCGTGTCCGCTCCGCACGCGCTCGCGCTTTGACGCGCGCGCGACAAAATCGTTACACGCATTATACGAGGTGAATAAAACGCCCAAGGGACTGTTCGCTATAAAATGATTGGTTGCTGTTCCGACGCGAGAGAAAAATCGCGCGATCGCACCACGTCTGTGCTTCATACCATACCTCCTTTCTCAAAATCAGAACCATGTTCAAAAAACGGCATGGCTCTAAAATCAGACCTCAGCGCTTCAGCGCCGTTATTTTTCCAAAAGATCGGGGCGCAAGCGCTTGGTTTCGGAAATTGCCTGCTCCGCTCTCCATTTTTCAATATTGGCATGATGCCCCGAGATCAAAACCTCGGGCACACATTTGCCGTGAAACTCAAAGGGTCTTGTATACTGCGGATATTCGACCAACCCCGACGACAAGCTCTCGTTTTCATAGCATTCGGGCGCTGAAAGCACACCGTCCACCAAGCGCGCTACGGCATCGGTCACGATGCACGCGGGCAGCTCGCCGCCCGTGAGAACAAAATCACCGATCGAGATCTCCTCATCCACGATCTCCTCGATCACACGGGCATCGATGCCCTCGTAGTGACCGCACAAAATAATGAGCTGATCAAGCCCTGCAAGCTCCCTTGCCTTCTCTTGGTTGAACACCTTGCCGCGCGGTGACATATAGATCACACGGCGCTTGGCGCTTTCATCACTGTCCGCAAGAATGGCACTGTAGCAATCGTAAATGGGCGGTGCCATCATCAGCATACCCTTACCGCCCCCATAGGGCGTGTCGTCAACGCGGCGATGCTTATCCTTGCTGTAATCTCGAATGTTATGAGCATTCACTGTAATAACGCCGCTCTTTTGTGCCCTGCCAATAATGCTTTCCTCCAGAATTCGCGTCACGAATTCGGGGAACAGGGTCATAATATCAAATCGCATCATCAAAACATTCCCTCAATTGGTGTAAGCATAATGCCCTTTTCAATATCTACCGACTGTACAAATTCCGGCACGGCGGGCACCATTGCTTCGCCGTTCTTTGCTTTGATCACGTAAATATCCGACGCCCCCGGGTGAATAACGTCAAGAAGCTCACCAAGGCGCTCGCCGCTGTTTGCATCAAACACGGGCAGTCCGATCATTTCCGCTACCAACAAAACCCCGTCGGGGATCGCGAGATCCTCACGGCTTGCGTAAAGCACTGTGCCGCGCAGAGCATCTGCCGCCTCCATCGTTGTCACACCCTCAAGCTCGGCGCTGACGAAGCGATTGCCAAGCACCGAAGCGCGGCGAATCGCCACACGACGCATATGCTCCCCACTCTTAATGTATACCGCGGGCAAGGACGCAAAGACCTCCGCGCTATCACACCACGGCTCGATCTTCACACCTCCGCGGCAACCATGCGTATTGACTATTTTTCCACATTCGGGATACGTAATGTAAGGCATATTAGCTCCTGTTTGCACTAAAATTATAATTATAAAAATTATAACATATTATTTTGTTTTTTTCAATATCTTCTTGCAAATTAATCCCTCCCACGCAAAAAAACCGCCTTTTTTTCGAAAAAAGAAATATTTTTCGCTTTTGCTCTTGTAATGCGTGGAAAAAAGTGGTATAATAGTTAAGATATATTCTTATGGAGGTTATTATGGGAGGAAATTTAGGACTTACAATCGGAATGATTGCCGTTGTGGTAGTCGTTTTCTACTTTTTCGGCATTCGCCCGCAAAAAAAGCAAGAGCAGGCAGCTGCACAAATGCGCGACAATCTGACGGTAGGTGACGAGATCACCACCATCGGCGGCATCATCGGCAAAATCGTAAGCATCAAGGAAGAAACTATGATCATCGAAACGGGTCGCGACCACACCCGTATCCGCCTGCTTAAAACAGCAGTGCGCAACGTTGACGTACACGCTGAGGACGCGCAGGACTAAAACGAAAGCTCTCCGCATAAAATGTACCGTACATTTTATGCGGAGGTTTTTTTATGAGATCCAAAAAACGAAACAAAAGGGCAAAAACAAGCAAGACATCCGGCATCGCCACGCTGTTGCGTGCCGCCTCGCTTTCGCTCCTTATCACAATTCCCCTTTCCCTGCTTTTACTGCTGCTTGCCGCCGCACTTTTATTGAAGGTCAACGATCCCGGCTCCACCATCGGTGTCACGGGCATTGCGGTGCTGTTTATTTCCTCCTTACTCTGCGGTGTGCTTGCCACGCGCCTGCACCGACGCAAGACGCCTCTTCTTTGCGGTATCACGTCGGGTATTTTGCTGCTCTTATTTCTTTGCATCGCGTCAGCTCTTTTACCTACCGACAAAGCTCCGCACTCACTCTTGATCACACTGCTCCTGCACGTGATGATCCTACCGCTTACCATATTGGGCGCAAAGCTCGGCGGGCGCGAAAAAAGAAAGCACAAATATCACAGATAACATAAAAAAGGCGCTTCAAGCCCTAACGCGTTTGAAGCCGCCTTCTTTTTTATTTTTACGATTTGCGATACAAAAAAATATCCATTTCCGCCCGACAAGCCAGCGAGGTAAGGTTTTGTAATTTTTGGTGACTTTCGCGTGGCGTGCGATAATAATACGGTGTCATGGCAAAAAGATTGGTAATATCCTCGCCCTCAAGCTCCATTTGGAAATCGACCCTATCTTGAAGAATACACTCCATATCCTTTGGAAGATCCGCACGGGCAAGATTTGGACGTGGCTCCTCATAAAGCACTTTCTTTAAATCAAGCAAATGATCTCTGCCCGCGCCTGCGATGAGCAGCAAGCCCCCCGGCTTCAGCACGCGCAAAAACTCCTCTTGTGCCACGGGAGCAAACAAACTGATCACGGCATCCACGGAGGAGTCGGCAATCGGGAGATCAAACACACCCGCCACCGCAAAGGAGGCGTTGCTCCCCTCGCGCTTTGCTGATTTCGCCGCCGCGCGAACGCCGCGCTTGGACAGGTCTACACCGATCACCCGAAAGCCCGCATTTGCGATACTGTTTGTATAATAGCCCTCTCCGCACCCTGCGTCAAGCACGGTGGTGCCGAGCGTGTATTCTTGCAGTAATTTGATGATCCGATCACAAAACGGACGGTAGTGCTCGCGTCCGAGAAACGCAACGCGGGCGTTGATAAGCAACGTATCATCGCCGCCGCCCGCGGCACGTGCGTCGGCTAAATTTACGTACCCTTCCCTCGCAATATCAAAGGAATGGCGACGCTCACCCTTGCAATACAGCGTTTTTTCATCACAGTCGATCGCTGCCCGACAAACGGGACAGCAAAAAATATCCTTTAACAGCACAGTGCTCCTCCCGAAGAGTATAAAAAGCGCGTGCGGCGTAACGCCGCACTCGCACCCTTTTTTTTATTGTAGCACAAGAAAACGAAAAAAGCAAGATTTATTCGTTTTTCATAAGCGGAAGCTCAAACCAAAAGATGCTTCCCACACCCAAGGCGCTTTCAACGCCGTACTGCGCGTGATGTGCATCAAGCACCTGCTTGACGATTGAAAGCCCAAGACCCGTGCCCATCACAGCGCGCTTGTGCACCTTATCAACGCGATAATATCTATCCCAGATGCTTTCGATCTGATCAGGAGATATTCCCTCTCCATCATCTGCGATCGCCACACGCACGCGGTCGCTTTGCAGCGCTACCGTCACACGCACGCGACGACTCTCACCCGTATAATTCACGGCATTATTGATGAGATTGTAGATGACCTGCAAAATCATGGTGCGATCGGCAAGCACGCACGCCTCTGTTTCAGGCAAAAGCACGTCGATGCGATAGCCGTCACGCTTGATCAGCATTTCGTAACGACGAAGCGTTTCTTGGATCAACAAAACGATATCGAAGATCTCCGGCTCCGGCTTTTTCGCGCCCGATTGCAGCTTGGAAATATCCAAGAGATCGCTGACAAGCTCCGAAAGGCGCGTGGTCTCGTCAATAATGACCTGCGCATTTTCCTCGTTATTCTCTCCCGGCAGGTCACGCATCATCTCACCGTATCCCTTGATCATGGTAAGCGGTGTGCGAAGATCATGCGAGATATTGGCGATCAGCTCCTTTTGCAGCGTATCGGCAGTGCCGATCTCCTTGGCGGCAAAGTTCAGCGTATCCGCGAGCTCCTCCACCTCTTTGTAGCCAACGCCCTCAAAATCCGCGGTATAATCACCCGTCGCAAGCCGCCTTGCCTTTTGGGTGATCGAGCGCAAGGGACTCGCCACCAGGCGCGAAAGGAAAAATGCAAGCAACACTGCAGATACAAGCAAAAATCCCGTGCTCCACATAAATTGCACCTGCAGGGTTTTTACCGTGGTGCTAAGAGGGGTCAGCTCACTATCAAAAAGCAATAGATATTGCGCGTTTTCCTGCTCGATATAACGTACGTAAATGGCGTGTATCGAATCGCTCGGGCTATGAAAGCCGGGCAAACGGAAATCGTCCTCGTCAACAGAAAATGCGTTCTTAAAATCCATACGCTTATCATAAACGCCGCCGTTGCTTTTAGCGCGCTCGCAAAGATCGGTAATCAGATCCTCTGTCAAATGATGGATCATGCAATTCATGTTGGATCCCGCATCCGTAATTTGAAGGCTTTTTCCGTCAAGAATTGAAAACACGCGAATGCAAATATTATTTTTATCCGCTATATTCAAGGCTTGATTGCGCAGTGTGTCACTTTCTATACAATCGACCAGATCCTCACAAGCCTCCTCAAGCTCGGAAAATTTTTCGCGCTCGTAAAAATAGCTGAGCAATCGGATCTGAAGCACCCAAATGGCGATCAATATAACAATGGTAAATATCACCAGGCAAAGCACCATTTTGCCACGGATGCCGTAATGCCGATAGTGCTTTTTTTCCGTCTTACTCATTCCGTGCCCTCAAAGCGATAACCGACGCCGCGCAAAGTAACGATATAGCTGCTATATTTGCCAAGGCTCTTACGAAGCAGCTTAATGTGCGTATCAAGCGTGCGGGCATCTCCGTAAAAATCATAGCCCCAGACCTCTGTAATGAGGCGCTCACGCGTGAGCGCGATGTTGCGGTTGCGGAGCAGATAGAAAAACAAATCGTACTCTTTGGGGGACATATCGACACGCTTATCGTCGATATACACGATACGTGCGGTAAGATCCACGCGAAGCCCTCCGTTATCAAAGGTAACGATCTGATTTTCGGTGCGTACATGCTCCTCGTTCGCCTTGGTGCGCTTCATCACCGCCTCCACACGCAGCATCAGCTCGCGCGGTGAAAAGGGTTTTACCACGTAGTCGTCCACCCCCAGCTCAAAGCCGTTGATCTTATCGTACTCCTCGCCGCGCGCGGAAAGCATAATAATGGGAGTTTTCACGGTCTTGCGAATCTCACGGCAAGAGGAAAAGCCGTCAAGCTCGGGCATCATGATATCGAGAATAATAATATCGTAATTGCCGGTGCGGGCAAGGCGAACCGCCTCCATACCGTCGCCCGCCTCGGTGACGGTATGCCCCTCGAATTCCGCATATTTGCGGATAACGGAGCGAATACGAACCTCGTCGTCCACTACTAAAATATTATACATAGCCGTATCCTTTCTTAATCTGATTGAAATCACGTGGGAACATATTCCGTGAGTGTGACAGAAACCCTCATTTGCTGTCCATCTCTGTATATCGTCAGCTGAACAGTCTGCCCGACCGAGTAGGTGCGCACGATGCGCTTGAGCAGACTAAGGGAGGTGCCGTCCGTTGTAGAAAGCACGGTGTCCTCCACCTTATAGATCAAATCGCCACCCTTCAAAACGGAGGAGGGCGATGCCGCATAAACATACGGCATATAAACGTACTGAGAATAAAAGCCGTTGTGCATCAGCACCGTCTTTTGCGAAAGCGTCACGCCAAGATCGGCAATTCCCCTGATATAGCCGTGATCAAGGAGCGAATTGATTGAATGAATGGCAGCGTCAATAGGAATAGCAAAGCCAAGTCCCTCCACGCCCGCGGCGGAATATTTGGCGTTGACAACGCCGATCAACTCGCCCGCGTGGTTGAAAAGTCCGCCGCCCGAATTGCCCGAATTGATTGCCGCGTTCGTCTGCAAAAGCGTCATGGTTTCCTCGTTGATGCTCACCTCGCGCTCAAGTGCGCTGATAATACCCGAGGTTACCGTGCCGCCCAGCTGTCCGAGAGGGTTACCGATCGCAAACACGTCCTCACCGAGCGCGAGCGCCGAGCTGCAGCCGAGCTTCGCGACCGTAAGGGACTCCTGCGGCCAGATCTTCAGGACGGCAATATCGTTTTGCTCGTCCGTGCCGCGCAGATGCGCCTCGTAGGTGCTGCCGTTCGTAAGACGCACGTAAATAGTAGTCGCGCCGTCGATGACGTGGTGATTGGTAACAATAATACCGTCTGCGTGAATAATGACGCCGCTACCCGCACCCGCCGCCAGCTGACCGTACGAGGAAATCGCCGCCGTCGTGATCTCAACGACCGAATCCTTCACGGCGGCAACCGCGGCGATCCGCGTCATTGCATTGTTGCCGACCGAGCCTGTGGTGGAGCCGACGAGCAAGGAGCCATCGTTTTTTTCGACCACAACACCCGCAAAATCATACTGTGTGGCATCTCCTACCTCATAAACGGTTGAAGGATCGATGCCGGTTGAATCGCCGGTATTCAAAATAGGCGGCACGCCTGCATTTTGCGCGTTATCTTTAAGACGCACGGCAATATAATAGCCGCCGACTCCCGCCAAGGTCGTGAGCAACACGCAAAGTGCTATCAATACCGCAACGATGCTGAGCTTCTTTAGATATTTTCTCTTCTTTTTGGAAGAATTCAGAGAATGCGAAACAAAATCCGCATCATCACCCACGTTATAAGAAACGCCATACCACTTAGGATAACCGCATTCCGACTCCTTGCTATATGCAACGCTATCCTCTTCCCTTTCAGTGCTTTTATCCTCTGCACTCCTTTGCGAGGAAGGTCGGTCAACGCCGTTCGCGTCGCCGTCCTTTGCTTGATCAAAATTGTGAAAATCCTGCATAACTTGCTCCTTTCTGCCATTGCAAACGGATATAAGCGCCCTCTTATGAAAACTGCAAAGTGAGGGCTTGGTTATCATCAGTGTATCCTTTTATTGTGATAGTTTTTTGACATTGCGCCAAAATTTCACTGAAAAGCAAAAACAAGACGTCCTTTGGGGATTGAAAAAGAACAATTAATTTGTTATAATAAAAGCATAAAACTTGCGAAAAGAAAAGGTGGTGTCGCTCATGCTTTTAACCCTGACAAAGGCGCTTGCCGCGCACGGTATTTCGCTCTGTGCACCCATATCCTTACGCGACACGGCGATTTTGCGACCGCATCTGCTAAAGCGCGCGGAAATCGAGGACGGCACCGCCTTTTTATTTGCCGTACCTTATTATACCACATTTTGTGACGATCCTGCAAGAAATATTTCGGCTTATGCGGTTTCGCGCGATTATCATCTGTTTTTCGAGGAGCTGTTTGCCGAAATTTTGCCTGCTTTGCGAGAAAAATTTCCCGCGCACAAATTTGCGGGCTTTGCCGATCACTCTCCCATCGACGAGGTAAATGCAGCGGTAAGGGCGGGTCTTGGCGAGATCGGAAAAAACCATTTGTTTCTCACAAAGGAGCATAGCTCCTACGTTTTCCTCGGCGAAATCATCACCGATGCCGTTTTACCCGTAACACTCTCGCCGATCAGCGTTTGTAAATCGTGCGGTGCCTGTCTTGCCGCCTGCCCCGTCGCTCTTTCGACCGATCGCTGCCTTTCTGCGCTCACGCAAAAAAAGGGCACGCTTGACGATAACGAAAAAAATACCATTCTTAAAAGCGGCTGCCTTTGGGGGTGCGACATCTGTCAGGAGGTCTGCCCTATGACCTTAGCGGCAAAAAAAGCCGGCACGCTTTATACCAAGATCTCGTTTTTTGGCGAAAACACGATTCCGTATTTAACCGAAGAGCGTCTTGTCGCTATGAACGATAAAGAGTTTTCCGAGCGCGCGTATGCGTGGCGCGGCAAGCAGGTGATCCTGCGTAACATCACGTTAAAGGAGGAAACAAAAGCATGATGCGTCTGTTTTACGGTGCAGACACGCCACAAACACGAAGCGCACTGATAAAAGCCATTCAAAACGACCTCGCAAACGGCAAAAGGGTCGTGCTTTTGGTTCCCGAGCAGGAAGCGGTCATTACCGAAAGTCGTATGCTAAGGCTCCTCCCACCAAGCGCACAGCTTTCCTTTGAGGTCTTAAACTTTTCCCGTCTTGCCAACCGCGTGTTCCGCACGGTCGGCGGACTTTCCTACCGTTATGCGACCCCCGCCGTCACGTCACTGACGATGTGGCGCGTCTTGCGCCGTCTATCCCCCTTCTTCCGTCTTTTCGGAAAAAGTGCCGCTGATCGCGCGCTCACTGACCGTATGCTTTCGGCTGTAGCGCAGTGCAAAGCATATTGCATCACGCCCGAAGCACTCCTGAAAGCGGCAAATGACATGGAGGAAAACGATCCCTTAAAGGACAAGCTTCACGACATTTCGATCTCACTTGCCGCATACAGCACCGATCTTTCGGCGCAGTTTGACGATGTCGCGGACGATCTTACACGCGCGGCGGATCTGATTGCCGCCAACCGTTCGCTTTTTGCCGACACCGAGATCTACATCGATTCCTTTACCGATTTCACGGCGCAGGAGCTGCGCCTCATCGACGTTTTACTGCGCACCGCCCCCACCCTGAATATCACCACGCCGCTCCTTTCCCTGCAGGATAGCGGCATACATCTCGCCTCCTCTACCCTAACGGTACAAAAGCTCATTCGCGCCGCAAGGGAGGCAGGGTGCGAGATCACCTATCAAAAGACAGAGGTGGAGAAGCCGCGTGATGCCGCCTCCTTCGTCGCGCGTCATTTGTTCGCGATGGACGCCGAGCCTGCCCCCCTTGCATACCGAGAAAACAGCAATCTTTATTTCACACATACCGCCTCCCCCTATTCCGAAGCGGAATACGTAGCAAACACGGTACAAGCACTGATCGCCGAGGGCTATCGCTACCGTGACATCACGATCGTCGCAAGAGATACTAGTGCCTATCTCGGCATTATTGACGCCGCGCTTGAAAAAGAGGGGATCCCCTTCTATGTTTCCGAAAAAACGGATATCACCACACGCCCCCTGATCAAGCTCATTTTGTTTGCACTGCGTATTCGCCTTTACAATTGGCAGACCGAGGACGTGATCGGCTTTTTGAAAACGGGACTTTGCCGCATTGCGCCCGAGCAGATCAATTTCTTTGAGGAATATGCACAAACCTGGCGACTGCGCGGCAAGCGCGCCTTTGACACGCCCTTTTTAATGAATCCCGACGGATATAGCGACAGAGTCAGCGCACGCGGCGAGCGCATTCTTGCTGCCGCCAACACCACGAGAGAAAAATTCGTACCGCAGCTGATCGGCTTTTTCGACGAGCTCGATGCCGCCAAATCGGCAACCGAAGCCTGCGAGGCACTTCACCGCTTTTTGCTGACGCTTGACCTGCCAAGCACATTAAAGGAGCAGGCGACCGAGCGCCTTTCACAGGGCGAGCGACGCGAGGCGGAGGAGCTATCGCGCCTTTGGAGCATTACCATTGATGCGCTCGAGGCGATCTCGCTCACCTTGGGAAGCGACCCCTTGACTGTAAACGAGCTCTACGATGCGCTCTCGCTTGTCTTTGCCAATACCAATATCGGCGTGATCCCCACCTCCGCCGATGAGGTCATGATCGGCTCTGCCGCCACACTGCGCGCCGAGCCCTCACCCATTGTCTTCGTCATTGGTCTTAACGAGGGCGTTTTCCCCGCCCCCGTCACCGACAAGGGCATTCTTTCGGATGCGGAGAAGCACCGTCTTGCCGCACTTGGTATCACGCTTTCCGCCGACAATGCCACCGCCGCCTCCGACGAGCTTTTCTATCTCCACCGTGCCTTCTCGCTCGCAAAGCAGCGCCTTTACTTGTCTTATAACGAGCGCACGACCGCCGGTAAGGCGGCAGAGCCCTCTATTGCCATTTCGCGCGTCACCGCGTTAACGAAGGATCTGAAGCCTATTTATTACGATGCACTGCCCGCCACGGCAAAGATCTTCAGCCCGGAGGGGGCGCTTGAGCATTACGGCGAGCTGTCCCCCGCTCACCGCGCCGCCGTCGCCGCGCTTTTGAACGAAGACGAGGCGCTTTCCGCCAAGCGCAAGGCTGCGGAGCAACCCGTTGTTGACACGGTAGCGGCAATTTCCCCCGAAGAGGCATCCGCGCATTTTGGACCAAACGCCTTTCATCCCACGGGAATCGAAAAATTCGTTTCCTGCAAATTTGCCTATTACTGTAATAAGGTGCTGGGGCTCCGCGAGGAGGCAAACGACACGTTGACCTCCGCCGCCATTGGCACGTTTATGCACTACGTATTTGAAAACACACTTGCCGCGGCAAAATCCTCGGGTAAAAGCTGGGAGGAGCAGGAGCAAGCAGAGGTCGATGCGCTGGTGAACAAATGTGTTGAGGAATACCGCGCGCACCTCGTTTCGGTCGGTGGTGCGCTCTCGCCGCGTGCCGCGGCGCTGGTTGAACGCTTACACGCCCTTGCAAGCATTGCGGCAAAGGTCATTTTTGAGGATTTTCGCACCTCACCCTTCACACCCGCGGCATTCGAGATCGACCTTGCCTCTCACGGTGCCGCCGACGTTGAGCTTCAAAACAACACGCGCATTCCCCTTTCGGGAAAGGTAGACCGCGTTGACACCTATACCTCCGAGGACGGTCGCACATATCTGCGCATTGTTGACTATAAAACAGGGCGAAAGCTCTTCACGCTTGAGGATGTTGAGCACGGCGAATGTCTGCAAATGCCTCTTTATCTTTACGCACTCTGCCACGGTGATTCGCGCGTTTTGGCAGAAAAGCTGGGACTGCCGAAGGACACCTCCTTTGCCCCCGGTGGACTTACCTATTTCTCCACTGCTATCGGTAACGAGCACACCCCCTACCGCGTTTCAAGAGAGGAAGCCCTCGCCAGCGCCGCCGAGCGCTTTAAGCAAAGCGGCATTGCGCTTTGCGACGAGGCGGATTCCGAGCTTTCCCTCGGCGACAAGGCAAAGAAAAAATCAAACGTGAAGCTCTCGGTCAAGGATATGGAGGATATGTTCGATGCGCTTACCGTCACGATCGGCGAGATCGCAACGGAAATGAAGAGCGGCAACGCAAGGATCGCTCCCAACGTCAAAAAAACCTCCAGCCCCTGCAATTACTGCAAATTTTTCCCCGTCTGCCGCGCGGCACAAAAAACATCGTTTTAAGGAGGAACCGACATGGCAACAAATTTCACCCCCGCCCAGCGCTCTGCCATTGACGAGCGACAAAAAACGCTGTTGGTTTCCGCCGCCGCAGGCTCGGGTAAAACAGCCGTTTTGACCGAGCGCATCATTCGCTCTCTTACCGACAAGGAAAATTCCATCGATATTTCACGCATGCTTGTCGTGACCTTTACGCGTGCCGCCGCCACCGAGCTTCGCACACGCATTTCAAAGGCACTCAGCGCCGAGTTAGCGCTTCATCCCGGCGACAAGCACCTCACACGCCAGCTGATGCTTCTCGGCAGCGCAAAGATCTCTACGATCGATTCCTTTTATCTTGATATCGTGCGTGCCAACTGCGAAACGGTCGGCTTTTCGCCCTCCTTCCGTATGGCAGACGATACCGAGCTGGTCACATTGCGAAAGCAGATCATGAACGAGGTCATAGACAAGCTCTACGTTGAGCATCCCGATTTTATCGGAATTGCCGATCTCTTTTCGGACATTCGCTCCGAGGAGTCGCTTGGCGAGGCACTGCTTGAGCTGACGCACAAGCTTTCCCGTGCCCCCGAGCATTACGACGCGCTTCTTTCTGCCGCTGCTGAAAATGAAGCCCTCTTTGAGGATCCCTTTTCCACCCCCTACGGCGAGGTGCTTTACCGGAACCTTTTCCGAATGGCAAAAGCGGGCACAGAGCTTGCAAGTAAGGGCACGCATCTCGTTTCATTAGAAGAGGATGCGGAAAAGGCAGCCAAAAAATACGGCGACTTTTTTAATGAATTGCATATATGCTGCGGCACCGTATGCGATGCCATTGAGGCGCGCGACACCAACGCTATCGCAAAGGCAGCTGCCGCCCCGCTTGTTGCGCGTATCGGCTCGCACAAAATAACACCCTCCCCCGCTCTTGCGGAGCTGCTTGCGATCTGCCGCCATTTCAAAGACGAATGGAAGAAAAACGCTCTTACGTACGGTGCTTTTACCACGGATGAGCTCCGCGAGAGCGGAAAGGATGCCGCCCACCTGCTGCGTCTGCTGCATGCGGCACTCACGACCTTTGATACGGCATACAGTGCCGCAAAAAAGGAGCGCGACCTCGCCGAATTCTCCGACGTTTCGCGCGCCGCTTACCGTTTGCTTGTTGACAAGGACGGCTCTCCCACTCCCCTGGCAAGCTCGATTGCCGATTCCTTTGATGCCGTATACATTGACGAGTATCAGGACGTAGACGCCATGCAGGATGCCACCTTCCGCGCCGTTTCAAAGGAGCGAAACCGCTTTATGGTAGGCGATATCAAGCAAAGCATCTACGGCTTTCGCGGAGCGGAGCCCGCGGTATTTGCCTCCTACCGCACACTTTTCCCTTCGCTTGACGAGGCAAAGAAAAAGGATCTGCCAACGGCAATGATATTCATGTCCAGCTGCTTCCGCTGTGACAAGCCGATCATTGACTTAACCAATACCGTTTCCGCCTATTTGTTCCCGCAAACGACCGATGATATCGGTTTTACCGAGGGTGATCTTCTCGAGCACGGCAAAAAAACAGAGAATGAGTCCTATTCCCCTCCACCTGCCGAGGTTTGTCTGATAGATACCACGCCTAAAGAAGATGAGAATGACCCAACGCCGCCCGAGGCACGTTTTATCACCGCAAGAATAAAGGAACTCTTGGCAAACGGCAAAAAAGCAAACGGCACGCCCATCGCCCCCTCGGACATCGCCGTTCTCATGCGCGGCTCAGGACTTTCGGGAGCGCTTGCAAGCGCCCTCACAAAAGCGGGCATCCCCGTCAACGATACGGCGGATCAGCCCTTTTTCGAGAACCCCGAGGTGCTTTGCATGTATTCCCTGCTTGCCGTCATTGATAACCCCTACCGCGACATTTACCTCGCGGCGGTCCTGCGCTCCCCCTTCTTCCATTTCACGCTCTCCGAGCTGATCAAAATACGCAGTACAAGGAATCGCTCCTTCGCGCTCTTTGAGGCATTAGAGGAAGCAAGCGTTTCACTTGCCGACCAAGCGCTCAGAAGCCGCGTTTGCCGCACGCTCGCAAAGCTCGCGGAGTACAGAAAAAAGGCAGAGTGCCTCCCTGTAGACAAGCTTTTGCGTTACCTTTACCGTGATACTGCCGTGCTCTCCTTCCAAAGCGGCGGTCATAAAACGAGCTCGTATAAGGAAAATCTTCTTTTCCTTTATGATCACGCAAGAACCTTTGAATCAAGCGGCTTTAAGGGGCTTTACCGCTTCGTGCGCTATATTGAGGATATTATGGAAAACGGCACGAAGATCGATGCGAAGCCGACCGCGCAAAACGCGGTATCCATCATGACGATACACGCCTCAAAGGGTCTTGAATTCCCCGTTTGCTTTATCGCCTCTGCAGCCGCCGGCTTCAATACCAAGGATCAGCAAAAGCAGCTGATCTATCACCCCAGTGTCGGTTGCGGCATTCGCGTGCCCTGCCCCGGTGCCTTCTCGCGTGCCAACACTTTCACGCGCGAGGCGCTTTGTCAGCGGATCACAAATCTGCAAAAGGATGAGGAAATGCGCCTGCTTTACGTAGCCATGACCCGCGCAAGAGAGCGCCTCATCATTACAGCGGCAGGTGCGACCTCTTCGATCAATGCGATCAAGAGTGCGGTCGCTCGCGCAACCTCGCCACATACCGATCTTTATAGGCTTTGCGGCAGCTCTTATATCGAATGGATCTTAGCCGCGCTTTCCGGCAAAGATCATAGTGATTACTGCAACATCCTTGAATACGGAATAAGTGATATCGAAGCCCTTGAGCGCCGCGTTTTCACACCCGTTTCGGCAGATATTACAGAAAACACCAAAAACGAGAGCGAGGACGTCCGCGAGCTTTTCGCCTCGCGCTTTTCCTTCCGATATCCACATGAGCACCTAACAAAAATGCCCGCAAAGCTCTCGGTCTCTCGCCTTTCGCCGACGGTGCTTGACGTGTTTGACAACGAAGCCACCCCGAACGAAACCGAAAGCGAAGCCGCCGATGCACTTTTGCACACGCTTGAGCGCACTCCGTGCTTCAGGGAAAAGGCAGGGCTCTCCGCTGCCGAGCGCGGCACCGCGACCCATACCTTCTTGCAATTCTGTGATTTCACTGCCGCCGCCAAAAATCTTGAAGCGGAGCTTGACCGCTTGGTGGGCAAAAATTTCCTTTCGCCCGAAATGGCAGAGGCAGTAAACAAACAAGAGCTTGCGCGCTTCTTTAAAAGCGAATTTTACCGCGATCTGCAAAACGCCCGCGAGCTTCACCGCGAAACGCGCTTTCACGTCTTTTTGCCCGCCGATCACTTTACCGAAAACGAAGAGCTGAAAAAGAGCCTTGCGGGCGAAGAGTTGACCGTGCAGGGCGTTATCGACCTGTTTTACACGACCCCAACGGGCGAGCTCGTGCTTTGCGACTACAAGACCGACAGACTCCCCCTGCATCTTCTTGGCAACAAAGAAGGCGCCGCGCGGTTCTTGTTCGAGCGACACGGCGAGCAGCTTCGTTATTACGAGCAGGCTCTTTTCAAGATCTTGGGCAAAAAGCCTGACAAAACGCTTATTTATTCCCTGCATTTCGGCGAGGCGCTTGACTACCAATAATCAATTAAATACCTTAACGGTATTAAAAAAACGCGTGAATGATCATCATTCACGCGTTTTTTCTTTCATTGTATTTCAAAAAGCAGGCGCCCAAATTTTCACGGCATTTCCAAATACGGAAAGGCTTCCAGCAAAGCGCCAAACAGCGCTGTCTTTGTAGCGGCAATACGCTCTGCCAAGGGGGCGTAGCGCTGCTCGGTAATGGTGGCAAAATTCAAATAATCGGGAGCCTCTGGCATATCCGAATCGGTCGTTAGAGCGAGGGAAAGCTCAAGGCGCTTATCCTCACCGTTGATGCTGACACGATCAATTGAAAGCGTCAAATTGTCGCTTTCCTGCAAAAACGTGCCGCCGATCACGCACTCATTCACACCGTCGTTAAGATTCAAGGTATACCGATCCTTCTTGCGATCCAACAAATAACTACCGTTCACGCCGATCAAAGTCGCACCGTCCACGGTCATATTATAAGAAAGGTTGGCGGAATAGGAGCGAGATCTGTCATCAATTTCGGTAAGTGAAAGCCGACGTGAAACGCCGTTTTTCGTCAAATGGATCGATGCCGCATCCTCCTTTGTGAGGTCAAATCCAAATTCCATCACCCGCCCCTCGCTCGTAAAGGACACATCAAGCTTTAAGACCTTGCGCGTCAGCTTACGAATAGAGGTTGAAAGGGAGAAGGTGAAGGCGGGCATGCCGTCGATTTTAGTGCAGAGTGCCTCGATCTCGGCATCATGCGAAAGCCACGCATCCACTTTGTTCGTGTTTTCAGTGGAAACCGAGCCGTCAAGCACACTTTGCATGGCATCAAGCACGCTTGCGTACTCGCGCAGCTCGCGGCAAAAAGAACGATCGTTTACCGCCCATTCCCACGTGTCGCGCAGGGCGCGCGAAAGCGTACTGTTATCTACCGTCAGATCAAGATAACGCTTACCGTCATCCGTGTAATGCACAAAACGGGCATGGGTGGTCAGCGCAGCAAGGAAGGCTTCGGTCAGCTCGTCAAGAGCGTTAAAGCGATCCTCGAGCTCCGTGTAGCGCGCAAACGCGCCCTCAACCAAGGTGATCACGTCACCCGCTGTGCTACCGTCTACCGACGGAACTGCATATACGGTACCGCTGTTATTGCGAAAAATCGAATTTTGGAGGTCACTCTCGAGGGTATCAAGATCAACGCCAAGTGTGGTGGAGCCAAGGAAGGCGTCTGACGAAACGACGATCTCCTCCTCCGACAGCCACAGCCTTGCGTCATATTTCGTATCGCCGAATTTCAAGATGGCATCTGCCATAGCGGCTTGATCGTCATGCGAAAGATACAGCGTTACGTCCGCTTTTGAAAGCGTGGTCGCCAAAAGATCGGTACCGCCAAAGGAAAGCTTGACGGCTCCCTCCTCCATCACCTCGCCAAGGAGCGTTGCCGCCTCGCCGAGTACACTGTCGGCAAGAGTGCGTTCCAAGGCATTCTTGAAATATTCAAGCGGCTTTTTGACAGATGCGCACCCGACCATTAGCGGCAAAAGGATAGCAATTACCAAAAGCAAGCATAAAATTCTTGTTTTTTTCACGGAATAAGCTCCTTTGAACATCAATTATTCGCCGAGCTCACCCGCACGGTTGGCAATACCGCGGGCAAAATTACCGCCGATCGTTGCAAAAACGATCGAAAGCACGACAATCCCCACACCAAAAGTATTAAGCCCAAGGAACGTGCCCGTATACGCCATCAAAGCATAGATCACATTAAGGGTCTCCCCAACATTAAAGACGTCGATGTACTGAAATGCGTTCGTGAGGAGCAGTGCCACGAGCGTGAGGAGCACGTGCAGCGCCATCGGTGCCACAATAGCGGCAACCGCCGCACCGCGGAAGCGTCCCGCCATTCGATCAAAGGCGCGTCGCGCACGCTTTTTGGTAAGAAGCGCGTATTTGTGGGTAAAGATCAGCCTTACCATGGAGATCATCGCAAAAACGGTATAAATGCCCATAAAGCCTACCGTGACGAGGAAAAAGAGATCGGCAAAGGCGCGCATTGCCACAAAAGCATCACCGCCCGAGAAAAGCAAGCCAAGATTTTCAAAAACTGTTCCGATGTTGCCAACGATGTCAGAAACCGCCGCTACTCCATCGGTCATTTCAACACCCTCGCGGACGATGCCACCCATAAACAGGAGCAAAAGCGGCAAAAACATACCGGCAAGACCGAAAAAGATCGCAAAAATGCGAGAAATAAGCGTATTGCGGGAAGCAAGACGGTAAGGCAGAGAAGCAAACACGCCAACGCGCACACCGCCTGCCACACGGCGCAGCTTTTTAGCGCCAAGAAGCATTGAGCAAAGAGAAATAGCAAAAAGCTGTGCGGCTTCAAGGGAAAGATGCAAATACTGCATTTCAAGATCGGCATCGCCCTCACCAAAGGAGAGGACAAGGCGCATCACCAAAAGCGCAACGAGGGGCGCAAGCGCACCAAGCACCGATACCCCGACCACAAAATCAGCAAAGATCTTTTGGCGCAAAAGTCGTCCCAGCGTAAGGAACAACAACACAGCCGCAGCAGCACAGAGCGCCGCAATCACAAGCATCGTGATAGCACCCGCCACAAGTGCCAAGGATGCCGTGCCGCTTTCCAATATGGATTTTACCGTAACCGTGGTTACAAAGCCCTCACCTACCGTAGCGCCGATCAATGAGGTCGCCGTACCGCCCACACCCGAAAAGAGTGCCGCCAACAGCAAGAAAAGCGCGGAGCCACCCTCGCCTGCCGCAAAGGTATTAGCAGAAAACACCGCAAAAAGATCAAAAAACAAATAGCAGATCGGCAGGAGCAAAAACAAGGTGGGGAAAAATATTGACTCAAAGCAAATATAAATTTTCTCACCCAAATGCTCGTCGGGCGTGTATTCCTTCTTTTTGCGCCGAGAACTCTTTTCCTTCTCGTCTTGTACTTTTTTATCTGCATCGTGCGCCGTTGCCGCCTCAAAGCTATCCGATTTGCTCGGCACCTGCTCAACGGGTTGCTCGGCGGTCTGTTGAGTCTTAACGGGTGCGACAGTCGGAGCCGCTTGGCTTTCGGGCGCAAAGGCATCATTTATCAGCTTTTCACCGCAATGCGTGCAGACCGCGCCCGCACACTCCGTGCCGCAGGATTTACAAATCACAAGCATTCACCTCCAAAAGATTTTATTCGCTCAACCAAATAAAAAACATCTAATATGAATATTTTAATTCATTTTTCATGATTTGTCAAGCACTTGGGTAAACATAATTAAAAAACTAAAGTTAGGTAAAATTACCCACCTTAAAGCATTCGTAAACAAAAGAACAAAGCAACCATATCGACTTTTTGGCATTTGCAACACAAAAAGCAACTCCATCCGTCACCACTCACCATTTTCCAATTTACAAAATATTTTTTCCAATTTTAATATCAGACTTTTCCAATCATCGTTATTCTTTTCTCAACTTTTCCCGACATTTTTCTCTTTTCCGCTAAAAACGCAAAAAACTGCGCAATCAAGCCCCCCCTCGGAGAGTGATTGCGCAGTGTTGTTTCAATATTATTTTTTCCGCGGACGTGCGCCAATACGGTCAAGAATTTCAGCACATACGTCGGGACAATCGGAAGTGAAGCCGATCGCGCCGTTTTCAAATGCGCGACGATGCACATCCTCATCCGTGTTAAATTTATAGTACACGCATGGCTTGATACCCATCAAGGCAAATTCTATAAATCTTGCACGGTCAGCAACAGGATCATCATTCACAATAGGAAAGCCCTGTATATCGCGCGCGCCGTGATTAAACAGGCACACCTCGTCATAATACTTATAGGGCTCGTCTTTATCGATCCCACGCATTCTTGCCTTGGGGTAAAATCCGTGGATCAGAAAATCCTCTTTTGTATAGTGAGCACGCAGCCAAGCGCAAATACCCGTTGAAAAAGTAATAATGGTGAGTCTATCCTTACCAAACAAACCGTATTTTCGGCAAAGGGAGAGAGTGAGCTCAGCCGAAGCATAAGAAAAATCACCGATCTCCTCGGGGTAATCCTTCAACTCAAGCAAAACTCTAATGTCAGGGCGAGTCGCCATCAACTCAAGGAACTCCACAAGCGTGGGGACACGCTCGCCTTTGAATTCCTCACCGAATTTAATGCCTGCGTCCGCCTGTCTGACCTCATCCAGCGTCATCTTGGCGATCATACCCGTCTTGTCGGTAGTGCGGTCAAGTGTCGGGTCATGACAAACGACAATGTGATAGTCCTTTGTCATATGAACGTCCATTTCAATGGCATCAATATCAAGCTCCAAAGCAGCACGAAAAGCAGCCATGGTGTTTTCGGGATATTTACTACGAAATCCTCTATGAGCGGCAAGCGTTACTTTTGTATCCATAATGACACCTCCATTTGTTTGGTCAATAACAATATTATAATCCATCGCCCTTTAAAAGTCAAGATTTAAACTCACAGATGAAAAAGTAGCTTTCTTTTGAAAAAGATTTTCCAAACAAAAAAAACAGACGGAGAAAATCTCCGTCTGTTTTTTTATGGATTATTGCGCCTCAAGCTCCGCGTCTTTGACATCCTTTTCGGGGGCGGGTACTGCGGGAGCGCTTGCCGCCTTACCACCGACGAAGCCTGCAAGCAGGCTGCTGATATCAATGCCCGTGGATTCCTTAACGCCTGCCATGATCTGATCGGCGCTGTTCATTACGTCACGCACCAGCTTGGTGGAGTTACCGTCGCCGTACATGACGATCTTATCGGTCTTGGCAAGAGGAGTAGCGGCGTTCTTGACAACCTCGGGAAGTGCGGTAAGGTACATTTCAAGCACGGACGCCTCGCCCATCTTCTTTTGCGCTTCTGCCTTCTTTTCGATGGCTTCTGCTTCTGCAAGACCCTTGGCGCGGATACCCTCTGCCTCCTGCTCCATTGCGAAGCGGAGTGCCTCTGCCTCGGCTTTTTTCGCCTCGGCTGCCTTAAGTGCCTCGTACTGACGTGCGTCTGCCTCGCGCTGACGCTTGATGAGGTCTGCCTCAGCTTCCTTCTCGGAGCGGTACTTCATAGCGTCTGCCTGCTTCTTGATCTCGGCATCGAGCTCGCGCTCCTTGATGGCGATCTCCTTTTCCTTCAGCTCGGCTTCCTTCTCGCGACGAGCAATATCGGCGTTGGTTTTGGCGATCTCAATGATCTTACGCTGATTTTCCTGCTGGATCGAGTAGGCGGCGTCTGCCTCTGCCTTTTTGGTATCGGCACGGACCTTCATATCTGCCTGCTGTACGGCAAGAGCCGCGTTCTGCTCGGCGATCTTCTTTTCCGCCTCTACCTTCACGGCGTTTGCCTCCTGCTGTGCGTTGGAGGTGGCAATGGCGATGTCGCGCTGTGCGTTTGCCTTGGCGATCTGGGCATTCTTGCGGATCTGCTCCACGTTGTCAATACCCATATTTTCAATCGTTCCGGCGCCGTCCTTGAAGTTCTGAATGTTGAAGTTTACCACCTCAATACCCAGCTTTTCCATATCGGGCACGACGTTTTCGGTGATCTTTTTGGCAACACCCTGACGGTCCTGCACCATTTCCTTGAGCCCGACCGAGCCCACGATCTCACGCATGTTACCCTCAAGCACCTGCGTGACGAGCGTAACAAGCTCCTGACGGCTCTTACCGAGCAACGCCTCGGCAGCACGCTTTAAGAGCTCGGGGTCGGAAGACACCTTGATGTTGGCAACACCGTCAACCGACACGTTAATAAACTCGTTGGTGGGTACTGCCTCGGTGGTTTTAACGTCCACCTGCATCACACCAAGCGAAAGCTTATCCACGCGCTCAAAGAACGGCACGCGCCAACCGGCTTTACCAATTAAAATGCGCTTTTTGCCAAGACCCGAAATGATGTACGCGGTATCGGGCGGGGCCTTCAGGTAGCCGAAGATCACGAACAAAAGAAGCAACACACCCACGGCAATGCCTGCAACGATCAATGCTGTCATAATAAATCCTCCTATGACTTTCATAAATTTACAAATCAAAGATCGGTCGCCGAGCCGCCCGCGCGGGCATACTTGTGCACTCAAGTGCTCATTGACACCTCTTTGCTTTGATGTTTATATTATAGCACCTTTTGTTGTCACTTGCAAGTGCAACTGTGAACAATCTAAAGCGGCGTGGAGCAACCGCATCAAGGTAGCGCACGTTAGCACACTCCATCTCATTTTTTCGGCTCTTTTCTTCTTTTTTGGGCACTTTTTCTCAATAATTGCAAAATTCTTGTAAAGCCAAAAGGACTACGCCACTATAAAATGATACAACCACCTTGGCTATTGCGCGCTCTCTTTATAATCAAACTGTTATGCCATTATAATAAAATTTATATTTGATAATCGTTTTAAAATATGATATAATTGAAAAGTATTAATGTTTTAATAAATAATAAAGGAGAATTATTTATGAAACGCTGGTTACGCACGTGCATTTCCATGCTTTTGTTGCTTTCGATCGTTTTCACCATTGCAGCATGCAATAAAGATCCCGAAGAGGATAAACCGCTCGGTGCAAGAGCGCTCTATAACAAAAAGGTCATTATTATCGGCAATTCGCACACCTACGTGGGCGGCATGGTCGGAACGGTATCTCAGGATAAAATGACCCTTTCCGCGCGCGACCATGACAAGGGATATTTTTATAACCTTTGCAAAGAAAACGGCGCTGAGGTTGAGGTTGTAAACTGGACCTTTGGCAACCATAGCCTGAAGGATCTGTTTTCCGGTGATTGCCAGGCAAACCGTTCTTGCGGAAACGGCGCTGATCACTTTTCCCATTTGGCCGATAATAATTTTGATTACGTTATCTTCCAAAACGGCTCAACGGGTGGCGACGAGATCATACAGTGGATCGACTTTATGATGGATTTCTTCAAAAAAGGCAATCCGGACACAAAGTTCTTGATGCTGATCCAAGCGCGCGCACACAACGACCATGCGCAGGATGCCTCCAAATACGCTTGGCTCTCGCAGCTTGACGATATTGAGAACAAGGGTGTCACGATCGTTGACTGGGGCAAGGTTGCTTATGACCTTTACTCGGGCGCTGTTACACTCAAGGGTGACAACGTGCTCTCCTTTGACAAAAATAGCTTTGTGATTGCAAAAACCGAGGCAGACGGCTATCACCCCAGCCTGCTTGCGGGTTACGTTGCCACATTGATGGCATATTGTGCCATTACGGGCGATTCCGCCGTGGGTCAGCCCTATGCTTTCTGCTCCACCTCGCGGAGCTTCTCCTCCTTCATCAGTACCAATTACAAAATCGGCAAGACGAATTTTGACAAGATCTTTGCCTCTCAAGAAACAATGGCTGCATTGCAGGAAATGATTGACGAATACTATGCGGCAAAAGCGTTCAGAAATTATTAATATTGAAGCATTAGAAAGATAAAAAATCCAAAAGAGCCCTCCCGATTGGGAGGGCTCTTTTGGTGTTGGTGCGTGACGACTCAGCTTGCCGCCCGCGGCAAGCACGGACGTTGAACCGCTTTCTGCGGCATTGCCGCAGACGCTTGAAGAATGCCTTGGCGGCTGAACGCCGCCACTTGCCAAGAGGCAAGAACGGTGTTCTTCTCCGCCGCCGCCGCACTAACTGCAAAATTAAAAAGTCGGCAAGGCGGCAGGGTGAAAGTCCTGTTCCGTCCAAACCAACAAAAGCACAAAAAAGCCCTCCCGATTACGCAGTTTCTCATAAGGATATTAACTGCGTATAGGCGGTACTCGGTATGTAGGACGGACAGTTTCGGCTGTCCGTCCTATTCCGTTTTCTTGGTGTTAGGCAACTTGTTCGGGTGCGAGTTTTCCAATATAGCGGAAGTAGATGTCGATCTGCTGCGTTGCGGATTTGCTGTGCTTTGCCGTTCTTTCGTGGATAATGATGCGTTCTATGAATGTGCGTAGCACTTCGGGAGTCAACTCCCTTAAATCTGTGTACTTGTTTGCAATATCCACGAACCTCTCGACATTGGTAGCCGCTGCTTTCAGATCCTCAATCTCTTGCTTCACTATCGGCAATCGCTCAGTGATTTCTCGTTGCTCGGTGTTGTAACCGTCGGAGAGCATACGGAACTGTTCGTTGGTGACCTTTCCAAGAACATTGTCCTCATAGAGTCGCCTGAATAAAGCGTTCAGCTCGTTGTTCCTCTTTTCAAGACTCGCCAGCTCTACCATTCTTGCATTCAGCTCTCTGCGGTTTTCCGCAGAGCTTTTTTGATTTATAAAGCTTACAAACTCACGAGTTTGAGCACGTGCGTAGTAAGTGACCTTACGGATTTCTTCAAGGATGATCTCGTCAAGCACCCTTGCTCTGATGGAGTGCGGTGTGCATTGAGCTTCGCCCATGTGCTTTCTGTAACGGCTGCAAATAAATCCGTAGGCATCGGTCTTGAGCGTTGTTCCTCGAACGAAGTACAGCTTTGAATTGCAATCCGCACAGTATAACAGACCGCTATACTTGTCGATACCTCCCATAGCTGTTCTTCTGCGTTTGCCTTGGCGAACAGCTTGAGCAAGCTCCCAAGTTGTTTTGTCGATGATGGCTTCGTGTGTGTTTTCAACACGATACCATTCACTTTCGGGACGCTCTTTCTTACGCTTATCCTTGTAGGAAACCACCGTGGTGCGACAGTTAATAGTATGACCGAGGTATATCTCGTTGCTCAACATTTTGCCTATCGTTGTTGAAGTCCAACCGTAAGGAGCGTCCGTATCTGTAACCGTTCCGTATACACCTTTCGAGTTGTATCGGTACATCGTTGGCTTGAGTATCTTTTGCTCACGCAGGATGTTCGCAATATTTCTCGGACCAGTACCTTTTGCACACAGCGAGAATATCATTCTGACTATCGGTGCGGTTTCCTCGTTCACAAGGAGATGACCTTTGCGTTCGGGATCACGCTTGTAGCCGTAAGGCACAACCGTTCCGACTCTCTCACCTCGTTCCGCTTTCGCTTTCACCACGGCTCTGATCTTCTTGCTCGTATCTCTTGCGTACCATTCGTTGAACAGATTTTTGAACGGCGCAAGTTCGTTGCCTTCCGAATAGAGCGAGTCGAAGTTATCGTTGATGGCAATATAGCGAACATCAAGGCGTGGAAATATCAGCTCGGTGTACTGTCCGACCTCGATATAGTTTCTGCCGAGTCGGGAGAGATCTTTAGTGATGAGCGTTGCAACCTCGCCACGCTCCATCATCTCAATGAGATTTTGGAACGCCGGGCGGTTGAAGCTTACGCCCGAGTAACCGTCGTCCACGAAGAACTGTGTGTTCTCGAAGCCGTTATCCTTTGCGTACTTTTCAAGGATAGCTCTTTGATTCTGAATGCTGTTGCTATCACCTTTTAACTCGTCCTCTTGTGAAAGACGGCAGTAGAGTGCTGTTATTTTCTTTTGATTTTGGTTTGACATATCTTTTCCTCCTTCTGTGTCAAACCGATTGAGAGTGTATGCGGTTGATAGATTTCCGCACCTACAACATATCATCAATCGGTTTCAAAGTCCAGCGTTTTTTCGCAAGTTCAAGAATTGTTTTCAATCTCTTGTTGCATAAGCCGCCTGAGTCCTTCGTCTGCTGACGGACACCTTGACGGGCAGAAGAAAGAATTTACCTGATAGGTCATGCCGCCTACGCTGTAATTTCTTCTCGTAAGCACAACGCCACCACGAGAAAAATACCTCGTTCTTCTTTCGATTGCGATGTGTTCATCTCTTGAATACTCATTGCCGTTGGGTGTGGTGATCGTTGTTTCAATCATTAGTTTGTTTTTCATTTCTGAATCCTCCATAATTTTTTTAAGTACTGAGGCAATGAGTATTTAATTCTGAGGTTATATGGCTAAGTCGCCCCTCTTGTACAGGCAAATTTCCTTATTTCATCGGCACTTTCGGGATTTGTTGCGCAACCATGTCGCCTCACGACGTCCTTTTGCGCAAACAAGTCGACCTACGACGTCGTGATTTTTTCGGACAAAAGAGGCTCAAAACGCCCGAAAAAGCCCCCAAATCGCACATTTTTGCTCGGCATTGCCGAGCATAGTGACCTGCGTGGCGGCTCAATGTCGCCATGCTTATTCCTGCAACAAAATCGGGCGAGGTTTATCTTTCTCAACCTTCTTCGATTTAGCCCGATTTTTGCGTTGTCAATGGGGATTGGCGTACTTGATCACTCTCGTTCTCTAATCGCCACACAGGGCTTTCTTGGGGCTTACACGGGGATATTTACGGCAGAAAAGAAGAAGGATTTATCTCCACCGGTTTACTCTCGTTTTAACGGCAAAGTGCATTTACCACCTCACAACAACCCCGATGGATATCTTTATTTTCGTAGGAGTTTTGGCTTTTACCACCCCGACTTTACATCCCAAACTGATTTTACAGACCCGCCAAAATTGGAAGGTGGGGTGTGCCACAAACCTTTGTGTTGTCGGCGTTGCCGGCGGACGTGAGAGGAGGCGGAGGTGGTTTACCACCCCGACTCTTTCACCTGCTTGATTTTCGATAGGCGCAAATCGGAGCTGCCGTGGCAACGCAGACTCTCTATATTTCTTCTTTTCTGTTGGTAATCTCTTGCTCTCTTAATCTTCTTATGGGTACGAATATCTGAAGCCACCCATAAGGAAATTCTACGCTATGCGAGAAGTGATGCGAGGTAGTACATATTGCTTGTCCGTGAACCATTCTCTCTGTATCTGCACACCTTTTTGACAAGCCCTCTCGCTTCAAGCTCCCTGAGCGCGGAATCAACTGTTTTCTTATCCATACTGCACTCGTCTGCGATGAGTCGGCGCGATGGGAAACAGTTGTCGGTATTCTTATCGCTGTGCCTGAGTAAACAGCAATAGACCACGAACTCTTTCGGCTTCAAGCCAAGCTCGAATATTTGATTGGGAACGATGAAGAAGTTTTTGTGTTTCATTTTACCTCCTGATGACAAAACGAAAAGACTCGTATTTACACACAGGCTTTTACGGAAACACCAATAAGCGAACGGCACTCGTTCGCTAAAAACTTGGATGCTCCGTGCCGATATGTAAGTACGAGTCTTTTGACTCAAATCAGTTTGCGAGGTTCGTCGGGCGACCTCTTATGTTTACTCCGAAGAGTTAATTTAGCACTTGATACATCTATTCAATTTTAAAGCTCACATCTTCGTGAGGGGCTTTATTCTAACATAAGAATTTTAGTTTGTCAATACCTTTTTGAATAATTTTTTCGCTTTTTGGAAATAATTTTTCTTTTGGCACAATCGGTCTAAAACACCGTTATTTTGCTTCCCAGATTGTCACGGATTTTTGAGAAAATTATATCTTATCACCATTTGCAAAAATCGTACTTCCAACATTGATTTCTATGCTCTTGGTAGTGTGTGCAAGAAACCACTCAACACAATTTTTATATCTCTCAGTCAAGCAAAGGATACGCTGATTCGTTGATCCAAGTATCTTGCGTTTGGTTTCGAGTTTGGCTTCATCGAATGCTCCGTCAAGCACCATATCGCATCCTTCAAGCTTTTCCTTAACTTGCTCATACAGATGTCCTGTAAATGAGATAACACCGAGTCCAAGTGCTTGGATCGCTTTGGTCAGTTCGGGGAGGTTATGTTGCAAGGTTGGTTCGCCGCCTGAATAAGTGACTCCTTCGATCCCGTACTTTTCTTTTGCATCCTTGATGACCGCAACAAGCTCGTCAAGTGTCATCAGATTTCGCACAGCGAAGGCTTGGTAATCGGGGTTGCAACATCCCTTACAATGGATGTCGCAACCCTGAAACCATACCGTAAGTCTTTTGTAGGGGCCTTCCGTTTCCGTGCAACAGTTGATAGCTGCCACGTTGAACTTAATCATTTTCAAAGCTGAACTCAAGTCCGTTCTTTGTGGTCTTGACAAGTATCTTTGAACCTTTGAGAGAGGAAAGGTCTTGCTTGTTTTCGAACATGAACATTGCAAGCTCGTCGAGGAGCTTATCGTTGATCGCATTCAAAATATCACGACCGCCCTTGCTGCTGTCTGCACCGCCGAGAATATAGTCGATAAAGCGAAGCTCATCCTCGAATTCAAGATCGATTCTGTATTTCTCTGCAATTGCTCTTTGAACAGGACGGAGTTTGGACTTTGCAATCTTAACGCTGAATTCCTTATCCTTGATAAAGTTAAACGGCACAATATTGCTGTATCCGATACGGCCGAGAATTTCGGGGCGTTTGATCTCGTTATCAAAATATTTCTTTACAATATCGATAAATTCCTTAGCAATTTCCTCGTTAGAGCCACTCGAAGCAACCTCGGATGCGCCAAGGTTGGAGGTAAAGATAATTACGCTCTCGCTGAAGTAAACGGTTTCGCCCTTGCTATCGGTAAGCCTGCCATCTTCGAGTATCTGAAGGAAGATATCAAGAATACGAGGATTCGGTTTTGCTGCCTTTTCGATCTCGTCAAAGAGAATGATGCTGAAGGGCTTTTCCTTCACAGCGTTGGTAAGCTGACCGCCTTCTTCATATCCAACATATCCGGGAGGCGCTCCAATCAGCTTCTGATCGCTATTCTCCTGTGCGTACTCTGACATATCGAAGCGGATGCAAGCCTGCTCGTCACCAAAGAGGAACTTTGCAAGAGCCTTGGAAAGCTCGGTCTTACCAACACCTGTGGGGCCGACGAAGAACAGTACACCTTTGGGTGCGGAACGGCTTGAGGATTTATGGATACCAGTTAAGCCCATATATGCCTTAACGACAACCTTTTCAATCTTTTCGATTGCTTCTTCCTGACCTACGACACGCTCGCCAAGAATTTTCTTGATATCCTTAACTGCCTTGTAGTCAAGCTTCTCCCAAGGGTTATCCTTTTCACCGTACTTGAAGAGGAGATAGAGCTGTTCAAACGGCATCTTTCCTTCTTTTCTCGAAAGTCTTGCCATTTGGATCATTTCACGGTTGGTGAAGTCATCCATCATATCGATGTACTCGTTCTTCTTATCGGAGGTGAGCAAAGTTTCACCGGGCTTGAGCTTGACCTCAAAGCCACTCTCGATCTTTTCGAGCATTGTTTCTCGTTCCTCACGGTCAGGTCTTGACAAGGTGAGGCAAGACACTTCGGGGTTGCCCTGATAGAAGGAGATCGGGAACATAGCGAGCTTGCTCGTAATAAGAATGATTGTGCTTTCGTTCACCTCGGAAGAAAGATACTCAACCTTCTTATCCTTGATTGCTTTACCGAGCAGGGTGAGCAGTTCTCTCTCGTCGGGAGGAAGTTGACCGCCTGCGCTGAAGAGATAATCTGCCCAATTGAGAACAAACGCCGTTTTTCTGTTTGGCTTTTTGAGATTTTTGAAGATGATATTGAAGATTTCAGCAGGCTCTTTGAAAAGACCGCTTCCTGTTTTTTCTTCTTCAGCAGCTTCATCCTCATCATCGTCGAATGAATATGCATCACCTTCAACCTCAACCTCGTCAATGACCGAAAGATTGGAAATATCGCCGTCAACTCCGTCGATTCTATCCCAATAGAGGACATCGTCGTACTCCATGCCTTTCAGCATATCCATAAGGTGTTGTTTAAGATCTACGATCTGTTTTTTGTCGTTAAGATATACATCGCCAACGTTGCCGTCAATGATCAGGCAACGCTTGATGCCGATTTCTCGTTTTAATCTGTTGAATGTTGTAGATAACGCCATACTATCACCTCTTGTTCTTATTCGTATTCATTGCTTGATATTTCATAGTGGAGATCTTATCGGGATTTGACCAGATCTCTTGTCTTTCGGTTACACGAATACCGTAAACTTCTTCAAGCGCCGTCATAAAGGGTTCGATATCCTTCTGACAAGCCTGTCCTTCGTATCCCCTGAAATCGTAAATAAATTTGCCATCAAGGAAGATTTTGAAGGTTGCTCGCTCACCGCTTGCTTTTAATGCGACCATTGTTACCTCGTTGGTTTCACGGTTGATTTTGATGTTTTTCTTGTCAACGATAAAACCACGCTCGGTGATGGCTTTCATAATAAGCTTCATGGACTTTTGGCGAACCTTTTCTCCAACGATTTCGGTTGTAGCCGCTTCTCTGATCTCGGCAAGAGGCTTACCTGCGCCAACGATCTTTTCTACAATTTCAGTAGGAACTTTCGCCGCTGCAAGCTCGGCTCGGATAAGCTCTGCTTCCTTCTCATATCTTGATTCTACGGATTCGTTCATCAAGGCTTTGCCTGCTTCAAGCAGGGCTGCTCCCGACAGAGAGGAATCTCTGACAAAGGCGATGTATACGAACTGACGGAGTATCTCATCATCGATAGTGTCAAGGAATGCTTTGGTTGCTTCATCAAGCCTGACTACACCGTTCACTTGGTCAATCATTCTTGCTTGGTTCGCCGCAAGGCTTTCCGAAAGGAGCGAATCGAGCAAGGCTCTCATCTCTGCAAGTCTGCCTGTAGCAAGCTCGTTCACTCTCGCGCGAAGTTGCTCTGCGGTGGTGATAACAGATCTTGTCTGACCGACATTAAGTCTGTCGCTATCGCCGGTCACAATGCCTTTTTTAGCATCCTCGTCGGCTCTGTCGAGTATCGCTTTGATCTGCTTTAGCAGCTCACTTTTTTCTTTTTCTATTTGCTTTCGTAGTGCTTCGGTTTGGTCATTCAAGAGTCTTGAGGATGAACCTTCAAGATCGGCAAGCATTCTGTCAAGCTCTGCTACTTGATTCTCCGCAACCTCGCAAATGCTGTGACATTGGACGGCTATTTGCTCATAATTGATTTGTACTGCGTGACTCAATTCTGTTCTCCTTTCAATGAAAATACTGTATCTCTCCATTCTTCAAGGGTTTCCTTGTCGAATGGAATTTGTCTTTTTTCGGGATGCTGCAAGCCGTTTCTGCACATACGAAGCTTATGCAATCGGTTTGCTTCATCTCGCTTAATGATGCCTTGACTTTCCGCTTCATCGATCAGCTCGTTTGCGTGGGCCGTGAGGTCGGCAGAAAGAAGAACACGGAGGTCGTATTGCGCCTTGATTAAAAGATTGCTTATCGCAACGCTATATCTACCACGGGATATCTGCTCGTCAATGAATTTTTTGGTGATCTTTTCGGGATGTTCGGATGCCGTTCTCTCAATAGACAGAAGCTCCTGAATAGGGTTGAATATCGCATCAAAGCGTTTTAGTTGCTCAAAGGATGCTTTGGCATACGCCTTGTATTTATCAACATCCTTTTGTGCCTTGCTGTAGGTTGCAAAGGTGTTGAAAAATTCGTCGATATTGTAATCGTCCTTTAAGGTATAATCGTTCGGATTCTCTACACCAAGCATATCGCACAGCTTCCAGAGATTGCCGCTGAACAAAGCGAATTTGCTTGCAAGCTCGGTTGCTCCGTCAATCGGTGTACGTTCAAGCACACGGGTTGCATAGATGTCGATTACATTGACAACCGCAAGTATTTCGCTCTCGGTAAAGGAGGCACTTTCAAGGGCTTGGTAAACAAGCTCTGCGGATTCTTTCTCCTTCAGCGGCTCTGCGAGTGCAGATATGTACTCGGCTTCGGGCATTTCCATTGCTTTGCGCAAGGGAGTCAGCACCGTGTTCTTGAAAATGATATTTTCAAGTTCAACGGAAGCAACATAACGTTCAAATATTACCTCGGCTATCTCCGTGAAATAAGCACTCCATCCTTCGCATTTTGAGAAGGATGCATTGAGTCGGATAATAAGGTCAATTCTATCCTCGTCAGTTCCAAACTCAGACAGCTTCTTTTGTGTGTACTTGTTAAGAAGTTCCGCATCGCCAAGAACGGTTGCGATGTATGCAAGCGTTTGACTGCTCTCGGAGGAACAACTACGCTCATAGCAATCAAGATAGATTGCCTGCAGAAGCTTTTTGAATTGATCCTCGGATGCTACCGTTTCTACAAGGAGCTGCATTTCAAACACGTCACCGAAGTTTTTGCACGGTATTCTGACGTTCAAGGGGAGATAATACTTACAGCCTGCGTTATCAAGGAGTGCGAACTCCGCTTTGTCATCAAGGATATCGAGATAAGCTGTTCCGTTTTCATAGCGTAGCACGTTGTCGGTTCTTGTATAGCCGTGAACACCTCTGCCAATAAAGAGCTTGCACGGTCTTGCCGCCTGCTTGCCTGAATCGCTCGGTATGTAGAGATTGTCTGCTTTGATGCTGCTCCATTCTACCGTAGGAACGCTTACATCGAACTTGTATTTGTCCTTCATAAGCATACCTGCGCTCATAAGCGCGGAGGAATAGTAGCTTTCAAAGAACGCCTTTTCATCGGTCGTTGCAAAGGAGAAAGCAGCACCATCCGCATCGATGGTGATCGTCAGATTTTCCTCTGCCTTTGCCGCCAATTTCTTCGGCTCCTGATATGTAATCTTGATGATCATTTCCTCGGCTTTGAGTCCGACCTTGGTCTGCACGTATTTTAGGTATTCTTCCATGCCGGACACATCGTATTTTACTTTATTGAGGAAATCTTCGCCGAGGAATGATGTTTCAAGCGGTGCGTAGCTCTGCGTACACACAAGCTCAAATTTTCTCGTCACGGGACTATAGAATACGGAAGTAGTTTTTGCCTTTTCCTGTCCTGTCGGAATTGCTCCTTCCGCAAACATCTTTTTGCCTTTGGCGGTAAGCTCAAACAAATCGAGCGTCATCTGCTCAAAATACTTGATGTTATCGATGTAAGAGGAGTTGATTCGGGTATTCAAAATACCGTTTGCAACAAGAGACGAGAGTTCTTTTGCAAAGATGTAATGCAATTCAGAGGGGATGCCGAAGCGTTTTAAGACCTCGGCAATCTTCTCGTTTCCCATTGCGGATTTTTGAATAAGCTCAAGGAGTATGTATGCAATTCCCGAAGCCTTTCTGACTTCGTTATAAAGCACGTCCACCTTGTATTCAAGCATAGGAAACGGACAGGATGTTTTTATCTTTTTGATTGGTTTTAATTCCATTGTCAGCCTCCTATAATATCGTTTGCGGTAAGAAGTCTACCACGATAATTGATTGTATCGATGATTTCTCTGTATACGGGGAAATTATGCTTGTCGAGAGCATGGTTTCCTGACAGGTCAGGAAGATCTATCATCTGCTCGGAAAGGAATTTCTTTGCTCCAACGATAATGAGCAGCGTTCTCGCTCTCGAAAACGCCACGTTGATTCGCTCAAATTGCTTTACGAACTCGGCGTTGAAGCGATGATCCTTCGGGTTTCTGACCATGGAAACGATGATAATATCTCGCTCGTCGCCTTGAAAATCGTCAACCGTGCTGATGATGAGCTTCTGATCATCCTTGCCCGAAAAGCCCTTATATTGCTTTCCTTTTCTGCGCTTCTTGATAAGACCTGCCTGATCTCCGTAGGTACAAATAACACCAACGCTCGGTCTTTCATCATCGCGCTTTTCGGTTCTGACTCTGCCACGGCTTACAAGCTCAAGTGCGGCATCGTTTAGTCCTTCAAGCAAAGCCATTACAACATCTGCTTCTTGCTTATTGATCTTCGATGTGCTTCCTTCCTCGCTTGATTCCTTCTCATCGCAATCCACGAAATAGATGTGGTGGTCGGGATCGACTACGATATTGCCGTTGATTCTCACGAGCAGGTTGTGTTGCTTTTCATCATCCTGTTGCTTCTTTCCGACCACAAGTCCACGCTCATTGCCGCCGTAGAAGTGGTTAAATACCTGCATGATATGGCTGTGGCAACGGTACTGCTTGTTGAGCATCACTCTGAAGTCGTCGGGGACTTTCTCATAGAGAGTCTTAAAGAAGCATTCCTCGTAAAGTTCGGTATAGCCGTCGTTGATCTTTTTGGTGATGATATCCTCGTCAAGACCTTCAAAATCTCCCTCACGCATATGACGAAGGTCGTACATAGGAGGAAGCTGACGGTGGTCACCCACGAGAATTACGGTTTTGCCGTAAAGGATCGGTATGAGCAGATCAAGGAAGGAGGACTTGGAAACCTCGTCAATAATAACGACGTCGATTCCTTGTGTACGGATATCCACCGAGTCGATACCGTATTTCCCAAGCTCCTGAAGCTGCGTTTTTGTGAAGCGGTCACGGCTTGTACAGGTAATGCCGAACACATTGACATTGTCGTAAAGCATTCTCGTGTACGCCTGTCTATCTTCTTCGAGAATATCAGGCGATTCAAGATATTTGCAAATATCCTTGAACATCGGGATTCGCTGCTTATTAACCGCTTGTGTTCTTGAATAGTTGGATTCGAGCGCGTTCCATTCTTCTCGTATAATTTCAAGTGCGTTTTCAATGGAATCGTACTCACGAACGATACCGAAGCTACGGAAGAATCGACCGATCTTCTGCTTCAGTTGTGCTGACAGCTCGCCAAGCTCTGCCACGCCTTCATTTTCACCAAGCTCCTCGTAGCGAGCCTTGGCTTCATTGATCTCTCGCTGCTTGTCTGCGATTTTCGCCTTTACAGAGGTTTCTGTTTCTGCAAAAGCGGCTCTTTCGCTATCAATAGCATCACGGAGATCGGAAATAATTCCGGTGAGCTTGATTTTGAAGTTTTTGATCTGATCGGGGAGCAGTACAATAAGAGCCTTATCTGCTATCACGGCAGAAGAAACAATTTTGGCAAGTTCTCCGTCAGATATATCTACGCTACCTGCGCTCTTGAGTTCCTTGATCTCTTTGTTAAGAGCAATGAACTCGCGCTGTGTTTCCTTGTACTCGGCGTAGTTAGCATCTCCTTCTTCAGGCGCTTCATCCGTATCGGGATCACGAAGCGATGCGAGCTGTGCTTGCAACGATTTCCTTTTCGCTTCGAGCGAAACAAGTCTATCATCACCACAAATGCTTGCAATTTCTGCGCTTATAAGAGCGATGTCTGCTGTTACGATAGCGCGAACATCATCGGGTGTTCTATCTGCAAAGCAATTGAATTCCGAAAGGAGCTTTTGAACCTCTGTGCGATATCTCTCGATAAATACAGCTTTTGCTCCTTCGCTGATAAAGCGATAGCTTTCTATGTATTTGATTGTTCTCGTAAACGCTTCAATTTCATCCGTGATAGTGCCAAGCTGCTCACGCAGATCTTCAATTTCCGAGTTGTATGTATTGATTCTTTCAATCAAGCGTTTGCGCTCTGCTTCGATTCCGGCATTCTCAGCCTGCAGGCGGAGGATTCTGTCATAATCAAAACGGAGAGAACGCATTTCTTCGGAGAAGCTTTCCTTCATTTCGTGGAAATGCTCAAATCTATCTACCTGACTACGCAAGCTCTCTTGAATATTCAGATAAAAATTGTCAACGAGCCTTTCGGGGCTATAGTTTGTTTCCTTACCGTTCTGCGAAGGAATAAGACGGAGAGGTCTGATCTCCGGGATTTTCGGCAATCTCTCGAACACATTGTCGATTGCTTTGTGCGTTTCAGAGGATATCAGTATTTTTTTGCCTTGTCTTGCAAGCTGTGCTGTGATCTCGGCGATAACCTGTGTTTTACCTGTGCCGGGAGGGCCTTGCAAAAGGAAGATACTCTCACTCGCCAAAGCTCGTCTTACCGCAAGCTTTTGCGTGTCGTTAAGACTTTCAAGACACCATTCGGGTTCTTCGAGAACAGGGCGGCTCGCACCTGCAAGTGTCGAAGGTGCGAACAGATAGGAGGCAAGATAGGGGTTCTTTACATAACCACCAAGGAAGGAACGAAGGGCTTTTTCCTGACGCTCTATTTTTGCCTTTTCTGCTCGGTTGTCGTAAGTGAGATATTTATACTTTTCTATTTCCTCAATGGCTTTTTTAACATCTTTAATGGTATCGTTACCATTTTCGGGACGGAAGTATATCTCGTAACGGCGAATGGTTTCATTTTCGCGCTTCTCGGCAATCTCTGCATCGGCTTTCTTGCGGAGAGCTTGCTCCGCTTCTTTCTTTTCGCCCTCTATTGCAGATCTGTACTGAATTTCAAGCTGCTTTTTCTTTTCTTCTCTTGCTTTCTTTATATCACCTTGAAGAGCAATACCAAAGCTCTTTTTCTGACTCTCAACCCTGCGAGCATTTCTTGCTTCATAATAGGATGCTATTGAAATCATCGCAGTTGCCGCTTCAAGCTTTGCTTCCATTTCTGCCGTCAATCTTTCAATTTCGGCATCTATCTCGGCAATCTCATCGGCGTGTTTCTTTTCCTTGAGCTTCGACCTGCGCTTTTTAAGTGCTTCGATCTGCTCACCATATTCTCTTTCAATAGGA
>JAZOSR010000025.1:0-10730 GCA_045657225.1 Eubacteriales bacterium
AGAACCTTACCTGCGGCATTCATCGGGAAGCTGTCAACAAATTCGATATACTTAGGAACCTTGTGGCGCGCCATGCTTGCTTTAATATACTCGGTCATTTCCTCGACGGTCACGCTTCCGGGGTTTTTAAGGATTATGCAAGCCATAATTTCCTCGCCGTACTTCTTGTCGGGTACGCCGATGACCTGCACGTCGCGGGTCGCGGGGTGGGTGTAGATAAACTCCTCGATCTCCTTGGGGTAAATGTTCTCGCCGCCGCGAATGATCATATCCTTGAGGCGCCCCGTGATCTTGTAGTAGCCGTTTTCATCGTAGCACGCAAGGTCGCCCGAGTGGAGCCAGCCGTCCTCGTCGATGGTTTCCTTGGTCGCGTCGGGCATCTTGTAATAGCCCTTCATGGTGTTGTAGCCCTTGGCGCAGAACTCGCCGTTCACGCCGGGTCCTACCTCCTCGCCCGTTTCGGGGTCAACGATCTTGCAGCGCACGTGCGGGAAGGCGTTGCCGACGGTCTCGGTGCGCAGCTCGAGGGAATCGGTCCAGGAGCTCATGGTGTTGCCGGGAGCGCACTCGGTCTGTCCGTAAACGCTCACAATCCCCGTCATGTTCATCTCGTCGGGGCGAGCGGCGCGCTTCATCAGCTCGGGGGGGCACCCCGCGCCCGCCATAATACCCGTTCTCATATGCGAGAAATCGGTCGAGCGGTAGCTCGGGTGGTTGAACATCGCGATAAACATGGTCGGCACGCCGTTAAAGCAGGTGTTCTTCTCTTGATTGATGCACGCAAGCGATGCCTTTGCCGAGAAATAGGGCATCGGGCACATCGTGGCACCGTGCGTCATGGAGGAGGTCATCGACAGCGTCATGCCGAAGCAGTGGAACATCGGCACCTGGATCATCATGCGGTCCGCGGTGGAAAGTCCCATGCGGTCGCCGATACATTTGCCGTTGTTAACGACGTTGTAGTGGGTGAGCATTACGCCCTTGGGGAAGCCCGTCGTGCCCGAGGTGTACTGCATATTGCACACGTCACTCGGCTTTACTGCCGCCGCCATTCTTGCTACCTGCTCGCGGCTGACGAGCGTGTGGCGCGCCATTGCCTCGTCAAACGTGAGGCACCCCTCCTGCTTGTAGCCGACGGTGATGACGTTTCGAAGGAACGGCAGCTTTCTCGCGTGCAGGGGCTCGCCCGGCACGGTGCTTTTCAGCTCGGGGCACAGCGTGTTGATAATGTCCTTATAGTTCGAGTCAAGGCAGCTTTCGATCATCACGAGCGTATGGGTGTCGGACTGACGGAGCAGGTACTCCGCCTCGTGGATCTTGTATGCCGTGTTGACGGTAACGAGCACGGCGCCGAGCTTGGTGGTTGCCCAGAAGGTGATATACCACGCGGGCAGGTTGGTTGCCCAAACGGCGACCTTGGAGCCCGCCTTGACACCGAGCGAAACAAGGGCTCTGGCGAAGCGGTCAACGTCCTCGTGGAACTGTGCGTAGGTGCGCGTGTAGTCAAGCGTGGTGTACTTAAAGCAGTATTGGTCGGGGAATTCCTCTGCCATACGGTCAAGCACCTGCGAGAAGGTCAGGTCAATCAGCTCGTCCTTCTTCCACACGTACTGACCCGTGCCGTCGTGGTTAAAGTAAAGGCTCTTTTTCATATCCCTTGTCGAATGGAAGCGGGACATGTAGTTGACAAAATGGGGGAAAATGATCTCGGGATCCTGCAGGTCTGGGAGCCACTCGGGCTTCCACTCAAGCGAGATAAATGCGTCGTAGTTGACCGAGGAGAGCGCACGCATCACGTCCTCGATCGGCATCGTTCCCTCGCCGATCAGCTGATAAGCGCCCGCGTCGTCCGAGTCGCGCAAATGCACGTGCGCCACGTACGCACCAAGATTTTTAATGGTCGCGTCGCCCGTTTCGCCGTGGTCACGGTAGGGGTGATGCACGTCCCAGAGTGCCGCAAGATAGTCGCTTGCAAAGCGGTCGAGCATGGCGCGCAGACGTGCCGTGTCGGCATAGATGCCGCTGGTTTTAAGCAGGATGCTGACACCCTTCGCCTCGGCTACGGGCAAGAGCGCGGTGAGTGCCTCAAATACCGCCTCCTCGTTGTCGTGCAGCGCGCACACTACCACAAAGGGGACTCTTGCGCCGTTGGCGATCTCAATGAGATCCGTTGCCGCCTTAACGGCGCTCTCGTCAAACGAGATATCAAGCGAGGTGTCAAAGCAGGGGATCGTCAGGTGCTTTTCTCGCAGCTCGCGCACGGTTGCGGCGACGTTATATTTGTGAAAGGGGCCGCTTTTACCCATTAACGGGTCGAATTTCGTGAGGTTGTATACCTCAACGCCCGCGAAGCCCATATCCGAGGCGACGTCGAGCATTTCGCCAAAGGAAAGCTCGGGCCAGCCTCTTGTGGAAAAGGAAAGCTTCATTCTACTTCCTCCTCATAAACGATTTTATTCAGCGCGCTGAGGTACGCTTCAATACCCGCGCCCACGATGTCGGTCGAGATGCCTCTGCCCGAATAGACCTTGCCGCCCGCGCGGAGCTTCACAACGGTCTGACCCATTGCCTCGCGACCCTCCGTGACTGCCTGCAGCTGGAAGTCGTCAAGCTCGTAGTGGCAGCCGGTGATCTTCTCAATGGCTTGGAATGCGGCGTCGATCGAGCCGTCGCCCATGTAAACGCCCTCAACGGTCTCGCCGTTTTTGAGAAGCTTGATGTGTGCGGTGGCGGAAATGGTGTTGCCCGAGGTGATGACGTAGGTGTCGAGCTTGTAGGTCGAGGGGACCTGCATAGCAGACGAGGCGACGATCGCGTCAAGCTCCTTGAAGGTGAGCTGCTCCTTCTTCTCCGCGATCTGACGGAAGGCGGTAAAGACCTTTTCCGCATCCTCCTGCGAGAGGTCGTAGCCAAGCTTTGCCGTGGCTGCCGCTACCGCTTCCTTGGTGTCGTGTGCCGTGAGGAACATTTCGTCGTCGTGTGCGTCCTCGGCGGTGGCACCCGTGCTCTTGCCGTCCTGGCAAAGGCGGTCGATCTGTGCGGTGATTCTGCTTAACTGCGTGACGTTCAAGCCCGTGCGTGCGTCAAGCGCGTCTGCCTTGGCGGTGAGAATGCGCGCCACGTTCGCAAGCGACGCTTCGCTTGTCGTGTGGGCGGCGGCACGGATCTGTCCCGCACCCTCCATGACTGCCATAACGGCGCACGCGTCTGCCATAGCGACGGTATTGGCACAGCAAACGCCGAGCGTGACCTCGCTAAGACGGGGAGCTGACTTATATTGCGATCTGATAAACTCGGCAAGCTCGGAGGGGAGCATGGTGCCCGCCGTGTCGCAAAGCGTGACGGTCGCGGCGCCCGCCTCAATGGCTGCCTCGATCGCCTTGGCGAGAAAATCGCCCTCACTGCGCGTCGCGTCGCACGCGACGAACTCAACGTCGGGGCAGACGGCGCGGCAAGCGGCAACCGTGCTTTTAATTGCCTCAAGCATGGTGTCGGGCTTTTTGCGGAACAGATATTCGATCTGCACGGGGCTGGTGGCGGCGATGACCTGCAGGCGCGGATTTTTCGCATCCCTCAGCGCCGCCATCGTGCGCTCAATGCTCTCTGCGCTGCAGAGCTCCACGGGCACGGCGATACGGCTATTCTTCACTGCCGCCGCGATCGATTTCACAAGAAGCGCGTCGATGCGGGGCTCCTTGATGCCATCAAGCTCAATGAGGTCTACTCCCAGCTTGTCAAGTAGCTTGGCAAGCTCTATTTTTTCTTTAAACGAAAGGCGCAGTTCTTCGGATGCTTGCTTCATCGTTGCGTCGCTGATGATCATGTGTCGCATAGTTATATCTCCTTCCAAACAAAAAAGCCCCGAGCCATACGGCTTCAGGGACGAATTATCTTCGCGGTACCACCCTGATTATCCCCAAAAAGGGAAATCACTCAAAAGCCCCAATGAGGGCTCTGCCCGATAACGGGGGCTGCCGTGTCTTATTACTAGCTTGCGCGTTGACAAGACAGACTCGGGAGAGAGGGCACCCACACCGCCTGCATCGGCTCACACCAACCGCCGACTCTCTGTCGCATAAAGCATGGGGCAAGATTTCCGTCATAGTCTTTTTTGTGTTTTGTTAGATATATTTAAGCATTAAATAAATAATTTGTCAAGTGCTTTGTGAATGATGAATATTAAATTTTAAAATATTTGTCAAAAGTGCACAAAATCAAAAAACTTCATTTCTGAAAATTCATGCATTTTTGCAAAAAGAAAACATTTGACTTTTCAAAGGAAAAGTGTTAAAATGTACATATAAACATATAGCCATAAAAGACTGTGACGAAGACGGTAGGGCGTAATGAGCATACAGAGAGTCGGCGGGTGGTGTGAGCCGATTGTAAAAAGCCGAGCTACCCATCACTTCCGAGTTTGGATTCCGAGCCGAGGTTAGGAGTTCACGTATCCCGCGTTAAGGGTAAGGACTTATAGGAGTTCTAAGTGGCGGTTTTCCGCAAAATGAGTGGTTCCGCGGGTATTTTACGCTCGTCTCAGGATTTTTTCTTGAGGCGTCTTTTGTTTTTATGTTACCAATTTTTACTACACCGAAAGGAGTATTCGTAGTTATGACAAACCAATCAGACGTAAACCAGCTTAAGAAGGTCGCGCTTCGAATTCGCGAAATGCGCGAGATCATGGGCTACGACGCGGCAAAAATGGCGGAGCTGACCGAGATTTCCGAAGAGCTCTACGCCTCCTACGAATCGGGCATCGTGGACCTGCCCTTCACGTTTATTCACAAGTGTGCAAAGGTTTACGGCATTGAGATTACCGATCTCCTTGAGGGACACAGTGCCAAGCTTACGGGCTATACCGTTACGCGCCGCGGCGAGGGTCTTACCACCGCCGCCGAGGACGGCATTACCATCGAGGCGCTTGCCTCGCAGTTCCGCCAAAAGCTGGCGACCCCCTATTGGGTGACCTATCAGTACCAGGAGGAGCTGCAAAAGCGCCCCATTCATACCGTGACGCACACGGGTCAGGAGTTTGACATGGTCATCAAGGGAGCGCTGCGCTTCCGCATCGGTCAGCATGAGGAGATCCTGCGCGAGGGTGATAGCATTTTCTTCAAGTCCTCCACTCCCCACGGTATGATCGCCATTGACGGTGAGGATTGCGTTTTCCTCTCGGTCGTCATGGCAAGCGATGCCACCGACCAGCCGATGTACGTCGGCACGGGGCTCTCCACGGGCGCGAAGGAGCCGCTCCTTTGCGAGAAATTCATCAAGACCACCGAGGACGAAAACGGCATACTCCTTGACGTTAATTACACCGACGAGGAAAAATATAACTTTGCGTTTGATACGGTCGATGAGATCGCGCGCCGCGAGCCCGATAAGCTCGCCATGGTGCACGTCGCAAACGATATGACCGAGCGCCGCTTCACCTTTAAGGATATCAAGGACGCCTCCTCGCAGTGCGCCAACTACTTCAAGTCGCTTGGCATCAAGCGCGGCGACCGCGTGCTTTTGGTCCTCAAGCGTCACTATCAATTCTGGTTTGCGATCCTTGGTCTTCATAAGATCGGCGCGATCGCGATCCCCGCGACCAATCAGCTTGTTGAGCACGATTTCACCTATCGCTTTGAGGCGGCGGGTGTCAGTGCCATTCTCTGTACCGCGGACGGCGATACCGCACGTCAGGTCGAGCTTGCCGAGGCAAAGACGGGTATGTCGCTGACGAAGGTGCTTGTCGGCGGTGAGCGCGAGGGCTGGCGCGATTTTAACGCGGAATATTCGCTCTTCAGCCGCCGCTACGTCCGCACCGAGGACGCGCCCTGCGGCAGCGACCCGATGCTCATGCTCTTTACCTCGGGCACCACGGGCTACCCGAAGATGGCAATGCACTCCTACAAATACGCACTCGGCCACTTCGTGACCGCGAAATATTGGCACCTTTGCGAAAAGGACGGACTGCATTTCACGATCTCCGAAACCGGCTGGGGCAAGGCTCTTTGGGGCAAGCTTTACGGTCAGTGGCTCTGCGAGGGTGCGATCTTCACCTACGATTTTGACAGATTTGATTCGGCAAAGATCCTGCCGATGTTCGCCAAATACGGCATCACCACCTTCTGTGCGCCGCCCACGATGTACAGAATGCTCATCAAGCAGGACATCAGCCAATACGACCTCTCCTCGATCCGCCACGCGACCACCGCGGGCGAGGCGCTGAACGCCGAGGTCTTTTACCAGTTTGAGAAGGCAACGGGCCTTCGCATTGCCGAGGGCTTCGGTCAGACCGAGATGACGCTCGGCATCGCCAACCTCTTCGGCACGCAGCTTAAGCCCGGCGCGATGGGCAAGCCCGTGCCCGGCTACGGCATTGATCTTGTGGATATCGACGGTAACCCCGTCGCTGACGGCGTGAACGGCGAGATCGTCGTGCGCACCGAGCCGAGGACAAGCTGCGGCGTCTTCCTTGGCTACTACCGTAACGAGGAGGCAACGAAGGGCGTGTGGCACGACGGTATGTATCACACGGGCGACCTTGCGTGGCGCGATGAGGACGGCTACTATTGGTACGTCGGACGTGCCGATGACGTGATCAAGTCCTCGGGCTACCGCATCGGTCCGTTTGAGATCGAGTCCACCATCATGGAGCTTCCTTACGTCCTTGAATGCGGCGTGTGCGCCGCACCCGACGAGGTCCGCGGTCAGGTCGTCAAGGCTTGCATCGTGCTCGTTCCCGGCACCGAGGGCACCGAGGAGCTGAAGAAGGATATTCAGAACTACGTCAAGCAGCATACCGCCCCCTACAAATATCCCCGTATCGTTGAGTTCCGCACGGAGCTCCCGAAGACGATCAGCGGCAAGATCATCCGTAACAAGCTTTGATCCGCCGCTTGACAGGAAAAGAGGTACAAATGGAAACAATGGAATATAAATCAAAAGAGGTCGCTCACCGCATATATGAGCTGCGCCAGATATCGGGCCTTACGGTTGCCGAAATGGCACAGCGCACGGGTGTGAGCGAGGCGGAGTACGAGGCGTGCGAGCGCGGCGAGAGAGATCTTAGCATCGCGTTCCTTTACCGCTGTGTGCTTATTTTCGGCGTGGATATGAGCGATATTCTTGAGGGTAAGAGCCCCAAGCTTCGCTCCTACGCGCTCACCAGACGCGGTGAGGGGCAGAGAATTGAGGAGGCACACCACATGGTGGGCTACAACCTTGCCTCTGGCTTCCGCAACCGTATCGCGCTGCCGCTTTACATGGAGCTGAATTATCATGACGGCGCCGAGGATGAGCAGATCGAGCTCGTGACCCACGAGGGGCAGGAATGCGATATCGTGATCAAGGGTCAGATGAAGATCAAGATCGGCGAGCACACCGAGATTCTCGGTGAGGGCGACTGTATTTATTACGATTCGGCAACCCCGCACGGCATGATCGCCGTGGGTGGTGAGGATTGCGCGTTTTACGCGATCGTGCTTCACAACCAGGCGGCACGTGTTGGCGAGCAGGCAGCTGCCTCCACCATGGCGACCAAGCGCCGCGAGGAGGACGGACAGCAGAGAATTTATCAGGACTTCATTATCCCGACCGAAAAGGACGGGGTGCTGACGAGCATTGCCTTTAAAAACGAGGATCGCTTCAACTTCGCCTTTGACGTGGTTGACGAGCTCGGCACGCGCAAGCCCGATAAGCCCGCTATGCTCTGGGTCGGTGAGGACGGCACGGAGCGCCGCTTTACCTTCAGCGATATGAAGAAGGAGTCGGCAAGAACCGCCAACTACTTCAAGTCCCTTGGCATCAAGCGCGGCGACCGCGTGATGCTGGTGCTCAAGCGCCACTATCAGTTCTGGTTCTCGGTTTTGGCACTTCATAAGCTCGGTGCCATTGCGATCCCCGCACCCAATCAGCTCCTTGAAAAGGACTTTGAATACCGCTTTAACGCAGGTAACGTCAAGGCGATCCTTTGCACGGCAGACGGTATCGTTGCCGATTCGGTCGATGCGGCGGCGGCAAAGTGCGAGTGCCTTGCCAACAAGATCCTCGTCGGCGGCAGCCGCGAGGGCTGGCATAGCTTTGATGAGGAATACGCGCTTTTCAGCAGCCATTACCTCCGCACCGAGGACGCGCCCTGTGGCAGCGACCCGATGCTGATGTTCTTCACCTCGGGCACGTCGGGCTATCCCAAGATCGCGGCACACAGCTACAAGTACCCGCTCGGTCACTTTGTGACCGCCAAGTATTGGCACCAGGTCAACCCCGAGGGGCTGCACCTGACGATCTCCGACACGGGCTGGGCAAAGGCAATGTGGGGCAAGCTTTACGGTCAGTGGCTCTCGGAGGCGGCAACCTTTGTTTACGACTTCGACCGCTTTGACGCGGAGAAGATTTTGCCGCTGTTTAAGAAATATAATATTACCACCTTCTGCGCACCGCCTACCATGTACCGCATGCTCATCAAGCAGGATCTTTCCCGCTTTGACCTCTCCTCGATCGAGCACGCATCGACGGCAGGCGAGGCACTGAATCCCGAGGTGTTCCGCCGCTTTGAGGAGCACACGGGCCTGAAGATCATGGAGGGCTTCGGTCAGTCCGAGAGCACCTTGATCGTCGGCAACCTTGCGGGCGGCAGTCATAAGATCGGCTCTATGGGCAAGCCCACGCCCCTTTACGATGTACGTCTTCTCAGCCCCGAGGGCGAGGAGGTCGGCGTCGGCGAGAGCGGCGAGATCTGCATCAACATTAAAAACGGACTCCCCTGCGGTCTTGCGTATGCCTATGAGGGCAACGACGAGATCACCAAGGAGACCTGGCGCGACGGCTTCTACCACACGGGCGACATCGCTTGGCGTGACGAGGACGGATTCCTCTGGTACGTTGGCCGCGCCGATGACGTTATTAAGTCCTCGGGCTACCGTATTGGTCCGTTTGAGATCGAAAACGTCATTATGGAGCTGCCTTACGTGCTTGAATGCGGCGTATCCGCCGCACCCGACGAGATCCGCGGTCAGGTCGTGAAGGCAAGCATCGTGCTTGTTAAGGGTCACGAGGGCAGTGACGAGCTGAAGAAGGAAATTCAGAATTACGTCAAGTCCCGCACCGCCCCCTATAAGTACCCCCGTATCGTCGAATTCCGCGAGAGCCTTCCTAAGACCACCAGCGGCAAGATCATCAGAAAGCAGCTGTAAGAGCGCTTGTAAGGATCAGAGAGCCTATGGAACATAAAAGATTAACGCTTTTCGCGGGACACTACGGCAGTGGCAAGACCAATATTGCCGTCAATTACGCGATGCTCCTCGCAAAGGAGGGCAAGCAGGTCTGCATTGCCGATCTTGACATCGTCAATCCCTATTTCAGAACCAAGGACAGCGAGCAGGAGCTGAAGGAGCAGGGCATTACCCTGATCTCCCCGCGCTACGCGAACACCAACGTCGATCTTCCCGCGCTTCCCGCCGAGAGCTACCGCCTCGTGCAGGATAAATCGATCTATGGTGTCATTGACATCGGCGGTGACGACCGCGGGGCATACGCCCTCGGGCGCTTTGCCGACGCAATCAAGGCAGAAGGGGATTACCGCATGGCGTTCGTGATCAATCGCCACAGGCCCCTCACCTCTACCGTTGAGGATACCGTGGAGATCATGCGGGAGATCGAGGCGGCGTGCCATATGCGCTTTAACTGCATCGTCAATAACTCGAACATTGGCACTGAAACCACAGGGGAAACCGTGCTTGATTCGCTCGCGTACGCAGAGGGCGTCAGTCGGGCGACGGGACTCCCCATCTGGCTTCATACCGCCGAGGAGAGCGTGGCAAAAACGATCACCGAGATCCCCGTGATGCCCCTCTCACTTCAAAAGAAATATTTTGACCTGACGGTCTGACCGTTCGGTCGTAAAATAGGAGGAACCAAAATGAGCAAAGTCATATTTAACACGGATATGTGCAAGGGCTGCGGTCTTTGTGTCGATGCCTGCCCCAAGGGGTGTCTTGCCATCGCCGAGGATAAGCTGAACCAAAAGGGCTACTCGCCCGCATTTGCGGCAGCGCCCGAAAAATGCATCGGCTGCGCATTTTGCGCAATGATGTGCCCCGATTGCATCATCACTGTGGAAAGGTAAGGAGGAAATCTCATGGCAGACAGAATTTTAATGAAGGGTAACGAGGCGATTGCGGAGGCCGCGATCAGAGCGGGCTGCCGCCACTATTTCGGCTACCCCATCACCCCTCAAACCGAAATTGCCGCATACATGGCAAAGAAGATGCCCAAGATCGGGGGCGTATTTTTGCAGGCAGAGAGTGAGGTCGCGTCGATCAATATGGTCTACGGTGCGGCAGCTGCAGGCGTGCGTGTCATGACCTCCTCGTCAAGCCCCGGAATTTCGCTTAAGACCGAGGGTCTTAGCTATATCGCGGGCTCCGACGTGCCCGCCCTTGTCGTGAACGTCCAGCGCGGCGGTCCCGGCCTTGGCGGTATTCAGCCCTCTCAGTCCGATTATTTTCAGGCAACCAAGGGCGGCGGTCACGGTGACTACCGCATGATCGTGCTTGCCCCCGCCTCCGTGCAGGAGATGGCGAGCCTGACTATCAAGGGCTTTGACCTTGCAGATAAGTATCTTATCACCTCCATGATCCTTGCGGACGGCACCATCGGTCAGATGATGGAGCCCATCACCTTTGAGGATACCGAGCTCGCGGTCTACGAAAAGCCGTGGGCACTGACGGGCACCGAGTGCA
>JAZOSR010000026.1:0-27838 GCA_045657225.1 Eubacteriales bacterium
TATTTTTAGAGTTGTATTCTCTTTCAGAATTGTCGAGATATTTTCGCACTTGCTGTGCTTCATACTATCTCTCGTTGTTCAATTTTCAAAGACCGTTTGTCACCACCTTTTCGCGGCGACTTGCACATTATACCACAACTATTACGGGCTTGTCAATACCTTTTTCAAAAGTTTTTTAAAAAATTTTTTCCTTTTTGCTTATTTTTTTCTTACATGGGGAATTTTATTCACAGAGGCTTAAAAAAGGAGGAAAAACATGGTAACAATTCTCTTTCGTACAATATTTATATACGTATTGCTGCTCGTCACAATGCGCTTTATGGGCAAGCGCCAGCTTGGCGAATTGGAAATATCCGAATTGGTGACAACTCTGCTGATTTCCGAGATCGCATCCCTGCCGATCGTGGACCAGAGCATTCCCGTCATGCACGCAATCATTCCGCTGATCACAATTCTCACACTCGAGATCACGCTTTCAGTCTTGCTTCTCAAATTCCCCACCTTAAAAAACGCCCTGTCGGCACGCCCAAACGTTTTGATCAGGCACGGCACGCTTGATCAAAAGGAAATGCGACGCATCCGCATCAGCAACGAGGAGCTGCTGAGCGAGCTGCGGCAATCGGGCGTATCCTCCCTTGAGGACGTTGATTATGCCATCTTAGAGCAAAACGGAAAAATATCGATCCTCCTCAAAAAAAGTGCGCAGCCTCCGAGTGCAAACGACCTTAATATAATAATGAAGGAAAATGGCATGATGCACGTCCTGATCTCCGACGGCGTCCTCAACCGATACAACATGAAGCTGCTGAAAATGAGTGACGATGATCTGCAAAAAATACTGAAAAAGGATTCAAAGGATATCCGTGATGTTTTTTTGCTTTGCATAGATGACGACGGCAACACATTTCGAATCGACAAGGAGGACACATGAAAATCTTTATCGTCACGCTTCTCATATTTGCCCTGTTGCTATGCGCGGTCGCATTTAACTTTCATTATATTAATAGTGTTTGTGACATGCTTGAAGCAAAAATAAGCGCATTAACGCTTGGTAGCGACGAAGCGGCAACCGAGGAGCTATTGACAATTTGGGAAAAGGAAAAGGGGTATGTTTCGCTTTCCGTCAGCGCTGTCGCAACCGAAGATTTTGAGGACAGGCTGCTTGAGCTCCACGTCATGCTGAAAAACGGCGACAGCACCTCCTTTTATCGCGCCCGCGCGTTAGCATTGGGGGCAATATCCTCCATGCGGCGTCTTGAGCGCTTTCACCTTGACAATCTGCTTTAAAGCAAGGGGCTGAGTCATTAGATGCAGAAGGCGTGATCTCGGCACGAGAACTGTATTTAATACTGTGAGTGCCGAGAGCGCGACTAAAAAACACACATAAATGAATTTCGGCACGAAATTCTACCTTGAAATCTAATATTAAAAAGCGAAACCGCTTTCCCCTACCCCTAAAGGTATAAAGGAAAGCGGTTTTTTATTGTGCTTTTCGTGTGTGTTTTTGTTCGGCGCTAATGAATCAGCACCTTTTGACAATCAATCACGTCGTTGTGTTTTTTTCTTGCACAAATCCAACGATGATCGCCCAGTTGATGTAAAGCGCGTAGGGAGATTGCAACGCATCCTTCTTTTCCGAGATGGTTGCCACCTTGTAGACCTTAAGCGCATCTGCAAGCGTAGGAACGCTTACGTAATGCTCTTGACCGTTATAGGTGTAAGTAATTTCAACGTTTCCTAAGAGATCGGAATAAATGTAGGTCGCCATCATGTTATCGCGCACGCTATTGCTTTGAGCGCCCTCCCAGACCTCCATTACCTCTGCGTATGTAGTCAAGGAATCAATGTATTCGCTCACCTTCTTGGAAACAGCGGAAATGATGTGCACCTTTTCTTCATCAAGATCGAAGCCCGTGTCAAAATTAAATGCCAAGGTAGGATACTTCTGCTTTTGCAAATTCTGCTTCTTTTGGAATTCCCACTGCACAGCGGTCTCCTCGCTGTTGGGATATGCCATGAACACATTACCCGTCTTCTTCAGATCCATCTTATAAAGATTGTTAGGATCCTCAACGACGTAGGAGTATTCCTTGCCGTCTACCACGGTGGTAGCGAGCGTGTAGTTCTCACCCTCAACGCCGTATTGAAGCAGGTTGCGAATCTCGGAGTTCGTGTTAAGGAACGCAAGGATCTCCGCAGATCTCGAAGCGTCAATGGTATATGCACCGATCGCAAACATAGACTCGAACACTTCCTCGTCCTTCATTTGCGGATACTGCATCACCATAACCTCGTAGCCCATATCCTCATACTGCTTCTTCAGCTCCCAGCCACCGGTTACAACGTGAACGGCAGCCTCGCCCTTGCTATTTGCGGTATTGGTAATGTAGCCGTCGGTGTTTTCGTAATAAACCTTGGTTGCAAGAGATTGCATATAGGTCTTATCGGCAAGCAGGTTGGTGCTTTCAAGCGCGGTCTTGTTATCAAGGTGACCTGCGAAATAATTGTCACCAAAAATCGAAAACTCACCGGGGTTCAAGGTGATATAACCGGGATTGGTTTCGTTAAAGTTCCAATAGTGGGTATAATTAAGAGAAATGCTCTTGTCGCTGGTATCCACGTAAATGGGATACACACCGTCTCCCTTATACTCGGTTGCGATGTAATCAAGATAATCCTTGAACGCAGAATCGTAAAGCGTTGCCGAGGCAAGCTCATCCTTTGCGTCGTATTTATCAAGCATTTCCTTGTCAGCCATTACGTACACGTACTCGCCGATACCGTGGTAATTGGGGAGCGCGTAAACAAGGCTGTTGTAATTTGCAGATACAAGGAAGTCGTTATCAATATAGGAATAAAGCTCAACCGATTCAGCAAAGTATGCCTGAAGCTCCATGAGCAGCTCCTGCTTGACGTAATCGTAATACTTCTGCTGGTTACCGATAAAGAGGATATCCACCTCACAATCAAGAACAGAGGGGTACTTCAGCTCGGGAATACCGTATTCGTTCAGAATCGTTTCCTCGGTCTGATTAGGAAGCACGCCGGTCTTATGCTCCTTGATATATGCTTTGTGATCGGCAAAGCCCTTTTCAACGGCTGCGTAGTACTGCTCCTCGGTAAAATACTTAATGTTCAGCTTGGTCTTGTATTTCGCCTTGGTCAGCTTGTTGATCTCGTTGTTGACAAGATGAAGCTGCTCCCACGCTTCCTTCTCCTCGGGGGTAAGGGCAGCGATTTTCGCCTTTTCCTCATCAGTCAGCTTATCCTCAGCCTTGTCGGGGGTGATGCCCGCCACAATCAGCTCGCTGACCTTGGCAACCAACTCGCTCTCGGTGATCATCCACATATTAAGCGTGGTGGTAAAACGAGATGCTTGCTCGTTAATATTGTCGATAACGTCTCCATCGCCGCCGCATGCTACCAGCATGGGTAACACCATCAGCAAAGCAAGCACCAAGCAAAGAATTCTTTTCTTCATAAATGGACCTCCGTTGTGCGCACGTGCGCACGTATAATAATATATAAACATATTCTACACTAAAATTCCACTTCTGTCAAGTGAGGGTTTTGTGAAGATTTGGGAACTCTTTTGGCAAAACCCCAAATCTGTTGTCATCTTTCACAAAACAAGGAGAAAACATTTTCCTCCCCCTCCAAAAAAAACGGCATAGTGCATTATTGAAGAGCACAAAAATTATGCAAAATCACGATTGTAAAAATCAATCAAGGAAGCCGCGAAGATGGCGCGCGCGGCTGGGATGGCGCAGCTTGCGGAGCGCTTTGGATTCGATCTGACGAATACGCTCACGAGTAATATCAAACTCCTTACCAACCTCCTCGAGGGTGCGGGTCCTACCGTCATAAAGTCCAAAACGAAGCTTGATCACGTGCGCCTCGCGGGGCGTAAGGGTATTAAGCTCTCGCTCGATCACCTCACGCAAGATAGCGGCGGATGCGGCATCGGAGGGCGCGGGAGTATCCTCATCGGGAATGAAATCGCCAAGGTGGCTGTCCTCCTCCTCGCCGATCGGCGTTTCCAGCGAAACGGGGTCAAGCGCGATCTTCATGATCTCGCGCACACGCTCGGCGCTGATGCCCATCTTTTCGCCGATCTCAGCGGGCGTTGCCTCGCGTCCCAGCTCCTGCAGCATCTGGCGCTGATAACGGGATACCTTATGGATCGTTTCCACCATATGTACGGGGATACGTATGGTACGCGCCTGATCCGCGATTGCACGCGTGATCGCCTGACGGATCCACCACGTTGCGTAGGTCGAGAATTTATAGCCCTTGGTATAATCAAACTTATCAACCGCCTTCATCAGACCGAGATTGCCCTCTTGAATCAGATCAAGGAAGAACATTCCCTTCCCAACGTAGCGCTTGGCAATGCTGACGACAAGACGAAGGTTGGATTCGACAAGCTCGTTCTTCGCCTCCTCGTTACCCTCTGCCATAAGACCAGCCAGCTCCTTCTCGCGCTCGGAGCCAAGCAGCGGCACCTTGCCGATCTCCTTGAGGTACATACGCACGGGGTCGTCGATGGTCACGCCCTCGCTTTGCAGAATGCGCTCCATATTTTCACCGCCGCCAAATCGCTCGACCTCGTTCTCGATCTCGTTGATATCGTCATTATCGACAAAAATATCCTCCGAGAGCGTTACACCGTTTTCCTCCAGTGTTTCGTAGAGCTTTTCCGCGTCGTAATCAAAGCTTTCAAGTGCTTCATTCAGCTCGGTCGAGGAAAGTGCACCCTTTTTGCCCTTTTCTACAAGCTCGCTGACGTTTGTCTTGCGCTCCTCCTCGGATTTTTCGATATCCTCAAAGAAATCCGACTGCATAGCATTTTCAAACTCGGTATTTTTCTCCATCATTTCTTTTTCGGCACTCATGTTAACTCTCCTTATTTATATATTTTCCTTTTTCTTTTTAAAAACGGCACGGCGCTGCGAAAGCGCGCTTTCAAAGCTGCCGTCATTTTTTGCTTCTCTTGTCATTCTGCGCTCGTGCAGAACCTCTGCGGTTTTTTGCAAGATTTCAATACCGTTATGCTGCATAGCGCCTCGCTCCTGCTGCAGCTTCACAAGCCTGCCCATCTCATCGGGCGAAAATTTCTCGCCAAGCAAAGAGAAAGAATATCCACTCTCGCTTTGCTCTGCCTCCATTATCGCAAGATACACGCGCCGTGCAAAATCGGTAAAGAAATCTGCCCCGTCAAGGGAGATCTTGGCCGCGGCACACGCCGCGCGGTGCTCGGGATAGAGCAAAAGCAGACCGAGAATCACGTCCTCCGCCGAAGCGGCGGCGGGATCCTTGGCGGCATCGGGATTGATACGGTCGCCAAAGTTGCGCGCCGACATTTGCAGGTCGCGGCTCTGTTTGCTTTTTGCCTCTTTCGCCGCCCTTGCCCTTGCACGTACCACGTCGTTTGCAAGGCTCTCAACGGAAATACCCAGCGCTCCCGAAGCTGCGTTTAAGTAAAGCTCGCGCTCAACGCCCGAATAGGTCGTAGCGATCAGTGCCGTCAGCTCCCTTGCCGCACGGATCTTTCCCTCCGCGGTAGAGATGTCGTAGCGCTGAAGGATCTTTTCCATTTTAAAATCAAAGGCGGTGCGGCTGTGCCCCAGCAGTTGCCTGAAGGCATCTGCGCCGAATTTTTTGATGTACTCATCGGCGTCCTTTGCGCCCTCCAGCTTCAAGACGCGCACGGGAAGTCCCACCTCGTCAAGCAGCTTCATTGCCTTATCCGCGGCGCGCTGCCCTGCCTCGTCGCTATCGTAATTGATAATAACACGCTTGGTATACCGCGCAATGAGCCGCGCGTGCTCCTGCGTGATCGCCGTGCCAAGTGTGGCAACGGCATTTTCAAATCCCGCCGCGTGCATGGCGATGGTATCCATATACCCCTCGCAAAGGATGAGCTCCTCCGCACAGTGGTCCTTGGCGTAATTCAGTCCAAAGAGCACGCGGCTTTTCTTAAAGCCGGGGGTGTCCGACGAGTTGAGATACTTTGGCTTGCTGTCGTCCATCACACGACCGCCAAACGCCACGATATTGCCCGACGTGTCAATAACGGGAAAGATCACGCGGTTGCGAAAAAGATCAAAGAGATTTCCCTTTGCCGAGCGCTTCGACAAAAAGCCCTCAATCAGCTCCTCCTCGCGAAAGCCCGCCTTTTTCATATGCGCGGTCAGCGCACCGAAATCGTTTGGCGCAAAGCCAAGTCCAAAGCGCTTGATGACCGCACCCGACAATTGGCGCTTGCCCGAAAGATAGGACATTGCCTCATAGCCTGTGGTCTTGTCAAAAAGTCGCTCGCGGAAAAACTTGGCGGCGGCAAGGTTCATTTCATAAACGCGCTTGCGCGACACCGTTTGCGCTTGCGCGCCCACCGCGTCGTTGGGAATGGTGATGCCCGCCCTTGTGGCGAGATATTCAAGTGCCGCAACGTAGTCTAAATTTTCTATTTTTTGAATAAAGGTCACCACGTCACCGCCCGCGCCGCAGCCAAAGCAATAAAAGCTCTTGGTGGCGGGGAAAACGGTAAACGAGGGACTTTTTTCGCTGTGAAAGGGGCAAACGCCCTGCCTGTTTGAGCCCGCGCGCTTCAAGCTGACATAGGTGCTGACCACGTCCTCAATATCACAGCGATAACGGATCTCGTCTATCACTTCTCTTGGTATCATTTGACGCGCCACACCTCCGGTATAAAGATTTCGCGGTAAAGCTCTATGGCGTAGCGATCGGTCATGCCCGACAAATAGTCACACACGCAACGAGTGACGGTTTCAGTCGCAAGATTTTTGGCATAAATGCCCGATAGCTTTTCGGGGTGCGACAGGAAATGGTCGTAAAGCCCCGCCAGCATCTCCTTTGCCTTGACCTCCTCGTCCTTTGCCGCGTTATCGCGGTAAACGCGCGCAAACAAGAAGGCACGCAGGGCATCGGTCGCCTCGCCGATCTCCTTTTCCATCACGATATCGTCAAGCTCCGCGCTGGCACTCACCACGGACGCTACCATCGTATTAATACGCTCGCCGTGCGTTTCGCCAAGCACGCGGCGAAGCTCGGAGGGTATCTCCTGTGGCTTCAAAATCCCCGCGCGTAGCGCATCGTCAATATCATGGTTGATATACGCAATGCGGTCTGCAATGCGGATAATGCGACCCTCAAGGGTCGCGGGCAACACCTCGCCCGAATGATGCGCAATGCCGTCAAGCACCTCGGCGGTGAGGTTAAGCCCTCTACCGTCATCCTCCAGCCTTTCCACCACGCGCACGCCCTGCGCGTTGTGTGAAAAATCGGGGGAAAACTTGCGGCGCATCACGACCTCGCCCGCGTGACCGAAGGGAGTATGCCCAAGGTCGTGCCCAAGACCGATTGCCTCCGTGAGGTCCTCGTTTAAAAACAGCGCCCGCGCAATGGTGCGCGCGATCTGCGTGACCTCAAGCGTGTGCGTAAGACGCGTGCGGTAATGGTCGCCCGCAGGGGCAAGAAAGACCTGCGTTTTGTACATCAAGCGGCGGAAGGATTGACTGTGAATAATACGGTCGCGGTCGCGCTGAAACTCGGTACGCATACCGCAAGAGGTCGCGACGCTCGCTCTACCCTTTGTGTTAGCAGAGCAAAAGGCGCGGGGCGAAAGCGTTGCTTTTTCCCGCTCGATCAGTTTTTTGCGAATATCCGACAACGTCCTCACTCCTTCCCCTTCATGCCAGAAATCATGCCTTGTAGCACATTACAAATATAAGATACGACAAAAAAAGCAAAAACTCTTTTTTTCGGCAAAAAAAATTTAAAAAAATAGTGGGGCTGAGTCATTAGATGCAGAAGGCGTGATCTCGGCACGATAGGCGTATTGACATACGTCGAGTGCCGAGAGCGCGTCTAAAAAACACACATTAATGAATTTCGGCACGAAATTCTACCTTGAAATCTAATATAAAAAAGCGAAACCGCTTTCCCCTACCCCTAAAAGGTATAAAGGAAAGCGGTTTTTCTATTACGCTTTTCGTGTGTGTTTTTGTTCGGCGCTAATGAATCAGCCCCATTCAATATGCTTATTTGATATCAAGATACTCCTCACCGCGCAAGGCAATTGCCCGCCCGGCGGTAAGATCGGTCACGCGTGCCAAAAAGTCGGCAACCATGGGTGTCGGCAGCCCTACCGTCAGTGCCACGCGGTCGGTAAAATCGACACCGCGCTCTCTTGCCTCAAAGCGGGGAAGCTCTTGTGTAAGGCGCTGATGATCGGCATAGGTCAGATCGACCAGGATCTCGGTAAAGGAGATATACTCGGTCACGCCCGCCGCCTCAAGCGCCTCGTGCGCCGCCGCGCTGTATGCACGTGTAAGACCGCCCGCACCCAACAAAATGCCGCCGAAATAACGTGTGGTCGCCACGCAAACATCGGCAATATCGCGCTGCTCGATGGCGCGCAGAGTAGGCATTCCCGCCGTGCCCTGCGGCTCGCTGTCATCGCCATAGCGCTTCGTGCCGTCGCGCAAAAGATAGGCAAACACGGTATGACGTGCCGTAGGATGCGCCTTTTTGCGCTCCTTAACGAACGCCTCCGCCTCAGCGGCGGTGGCAACACGCTTTACCGCCGAGATGAAGGTCGAGCGCTTCTCCTCGATCTCTGCCTCGGTGTCTTGTGCGATCGTACGAAAGAGATCACCACTCATCGTCGGTCACCTCACTTTTATCCGCGTCAAAATCGCGCAGCTGACCGTAGGTGCGCGCATCCACCGTTGCGGTGGCAAGCACGGCATCGGCACCGTATTCGACGTTCTCCACTGTCGCGTTGCGGTAAAGAAGCGCCAGCAAATTTTGCTTGCTGTTCGGGATACGGAAGGTCGCACGGCGCGAATCACGGTGCAGCATTTCCTCAATACGGGCAAGCAAAAGGTCTACACCCTGCCCCGTTTTGGCAGATATATAAAGCACGTTATCTCTGCCGCGCGCGGCACCGACAGCGGCACCGAGATCGCATTTGTTAAAGACAAAGAGCGTCTGCTTTTCTCCCGCGCCAAGCTCCTGCAACAGCGCCTCCGTCACGTCAAGCTGTGCGGGTGCCTCGGGGTCGGTTGCGTCAACAAGAATGAGCAAAAGATCGGCATACGCCGCCTCCTCAAGCGTGGAATGAAACGCGCGAATGAGGTGGTGCGGCAGATTGCGAATAAAGCCGACTGTATCGGTCATCAGCACCGTTTCGCCACCCGGCAAAAGGCACTTGCGCGTGGTGGGATCAAGTGTGGCAAAAAGCTTGTTTTCGGCAAGCACGCCCGCATCGGTGAGGTAATTAAGGAGTGTGGATTTGCCCGCGTTGGTATACCCGACGATCGCAATACGCGCAAGCCCCGAGCGGTCGCGCGCCACACGCTGGGTGCGGCGATTTTCGGCAACCTCACGAAGCGCCTCCTCGAGTGCGTGAATGCGGCGCTGCAAATGGCGCTTGTCGGTTTCAAGCTGCGTTTCACCGGGACCGCGCGTACCAATGCCGCCGCCAAGGCGCGAGAGCACCGCTCCCTTGCCAATCAAGCGAGGCGCGGTGTATTTGAGCTGTGCAAGCTCAACCTGCAGCTTGCCCTCGCGGCTGCCCGCGTGCAGAGCGAAAATATCAAGAATGAGCATGGAGCGGTCAATGACCTCCACGCCGCCGCCAAGCGCTTCCTCAAGGTTGCGCAGCTGGGAGGGTGTCAGTTCTCCGTCAAAGACCACAAGCGACACCTCGTTTCTTGCACAGTAATAGGCAAGCTCCGCCACCTTACCGCTACCAAGATAGGTGCGCACGTCGGGCGCTTCCTTATTCTGTGTCAGCTTAAAAACGGCAACACCGCCTGCGGTTTCAAGCAGGCGCTCAAGCTCGTCAAGCGAAACCTGTGCCTCGCGCTCGTCACCGTCCTTTGTGACCACGCTGACAAGGGCGGCTCGCACGCCCTCTATTCTTTCTCTTTGCTCCATACACTCACCACCTTTTAAATCGGGAAATTAAAATGACAAAGGAGGCAGGCGCGAATCCGCAACCTGCCTCCGTCAGTGCCGCACGAATGCGACTGCGTGAAATGATTATTTCTTTGCCTGGAGTCTCTTGTTGAACTTATCAACACGACCGCCCACGTCAACAAGCTTCTGCTTGCCGGTGAAGAACGGATGACACTTAGAGCAAATTTCAACCTTCATTTCCCCGCCGTTGGTGGACTTGGTTTTCACCACGTTGCCGCATGCGCAGATAACGGTGCAGTCCTCATAGGTCGGATGAATTCCTGCTTTCATGTTTCATACCTCTCCTTTTTTAGAATACGCTTGATTATACCACATATGCAAGGTAAATGCAAGAGGTTTTTGAAAAAAATCTTTTTTTATTTTTACCCCTCCACCGCACCGTCCAAGCACGCCCCGCTGCTATTCCTCTATATTTTTTCCGCAAGCTCTCTTTTGAGGTCGCAAATAATCTTTTTTTCAAGGCGCGATATGTAGGATTGCGAGATCCCCAGCATATCCGCCACCTCCTTTTGTGTCATTTCCGCACGCCCCGAAAAACCGTAGCGCAATTCAACGATCAAGCGCTCACGCGGCGAGAGTGCGGCAACCGCCTCGTGCAGGATTCTTTTTTCCTCTTGCTTGTTGAGTTCAAAATCAACGCTGTCCTCCTCGCTCCCAAGCACGTCGGAAAGGAGCAGCTCGTTCCCGTCCCAATCAACGTTAAGGGGCTCGTCGATCGAGATCTCGCCGCGCCGCACACTGCTTTTGCGCATATACATCAAAATTTCGTTTTCAATACAGCGCGAGGCATAGGTGGCAAGCTTGATATTTTTATCCGCCTGATAGGTATTAATTGCTTTGATCAACCCCACCGTACCGATCGAAACAAGATCCTCAAGCCCCGTTCCCGCATTTTCAAAGCGCCTTGCAATATAGACCACCAGCCGCAAATTATGTTCAATCAGGCGGGCACGTGCCTCCTCGTCGGTTGGGGAAGCGGCAAGCGCCGCCGCTTCCTCCTCGGGGGAAAGGGGCGCGGGCAGAACGTCGGGACCGTTTACGTAATAAACCCCTTGATGGGTCTTAAAAACGCGCCGAAAAAGTCTTTTCAAAAATCCAAGCATCACATAACCTCACAAAAGCATTTCTAATTCATTAAAATTGAGGGCACAAGCGCCTTGGCATCGCCCTCGCCGAGAGAGAGCGGCGCGAACGCCACCAAAATATCCACCGCCATTTCCCCTTTACCCGTATCAAGAAAGGCACGGTCGGGCAAAACACCCATCAGCAATCGGTCACCCGCCACGCTTGCGCTCGGCAAAAGTCGCACCCTCCTTGCCCATTCACCGGGGAGCAAGGGCATGCTTTTGGTGTCGGATTTTGCAAAAATATCGGCTAACGGTATGGGAAATAGGCTTTTTGCCACCGCGCTTGACAAGATCACCACGGGGCGCTGACTGACAGGGTCGGCAAGGAGATTTGCCGTATCGATCACACCCATTAGCAGGAGCGAGTGCTCCCCTATCTCCACACGGAGCCGCGCACGTGCCGTAGCGGCGCGGCGCTTGGTGATATTCCCCCAAAGGAAGGTCACCACGCCGCCAAGCAGTGCTAACAAAAAGAAGCCGCCGCCCGAGGCTTCCCCCTCATACGCCCCATAGGGTAAGGTCAGGTGCGAAACAAGCGACGCCATCCCGCTCATCGCGCCACCGATCAAAAACGAAACACCGAAATAAAAGAAAAAGGGCAAAAAAACGAAGCGAAAGCGCTCTCCCTTCACCGAAAACGCCCCCACGCACATCAAAAAACAGACAAAAAGATCAAGAAAGAATGCCAGCAAGCCCGACGCGGCAAAAAAGAGCGCCGCCACGGCATACGATGCGCCAAGTGCCGAAAAAAGCACCGCGCGCCAAACAAAAAAGCGCCTTCGCAAGAGCCTTGCCGTCAAAAACATACATTGAAAGTCAATACAGAAATTCACAAAAAACAAAAGGTCGCCCCAAACCGTTACCTCCATTTTCTCACCTCACGCCCATTGTAACATAGCAAACGCGCAAACTCTGTCAAAGTAAGGAGGGCGAAAAATGTTTTTCACTGTGCAAAGGTTAGCTTTAGGTTGATCAAGCACAATTTGAACAAACATTTAAAAAAAGGTAAAAAAAGTTTCCCATTACTTGAACAAAAAAGCAAGGTATGCTATTCTAAATTAAAGAAATATTCTTATCTCTTTTATGGAGGTAGTAAAATGAAGCGAAAACTTTTATTCACCCTTGTTTTTGTAATGACGCTTGTCCTCCTGATCGAAGCCCCACTCACGGTCCTTGCGACAACGGGCGAGGGGGCGCCGACACCGCGCGTTACGATCACATCGCTAACGGAGTCGGGCGGCACCGTGACCGTGCGGGGCACGAGCGAAAACCTCGGTGACCTGAAGGTAGAGGTGATCGTAAACGGCGATCTTTCGCTGCGCTTTGTAGCAGAAAGTGATGAGATCGGCGCGTGGAGCTGCACCTTCCCTCTCTCCTATAACGGCGAATACACGGTGGAGGCATCGATCCGCGATTACTCGGATTTTAACAAGATCCGCCAAACGACCCCCGACGAAAGCTATTTTTTGCTTGAGGACAGCAACGTCTGGGGCGCGACCGTAACGAGGCACACCGACGGTCTTTATTATATGCTCTTCTCCACGTGGGATACGCATCAGGGCTTCAGCTCCGATTGGTATTACCATTCCGAGATCGGCTACGCCGTGTCAACCGAGCTCGGCGGTCCCTACGTTTACATGGGCAGCGCGCTTGACAAAACCTACTCCAACACCACCAACGAAGCACCTGTTAAGTGGCAATACGGCACAGATACCGCCACCATTGACGTCTTTCACAACCCCACCGTCATGCACAGCGAAAAAGACGGCAAGTACTACCTTTATTTTATGGGAACCAGCACCGATAACACCGACAAAACGCACGGCAGGCAACGTGTTGGCGTGGCATACGCCGACAGCCCCGCAGGTCCCTGGACGGTAATGGACACACCCGTCATTGACGTGCGCGAGGATAGCTGGGATTACAAATTTACCGCAAACCCCTCGGTCATGGAGATCAGAAACGAGGACGGCTCTTATACCTATTATGCCCTGTATAAGGGTAGCGGCAAATATGAGGGGCAGTCACTCACCGCCACGGGCGTTGGCACCGCCACCTCACCGCTCGGTCCCTTTACGCGCGCCGATGCGCCTATCATGCGCGACCCCGAGATCGGCTTTTCGGTTGAGGACTGCTACGTGTGGCAAAGCGAAGGCAAATATTATGCCCTCGCCAAGGATATGACAAGGGGCAACTGGACGGGCGTGACGGGCGCTTACTCCTATGCCCTGTTTGAGAGCGCGGACGGTGAGAATTGGGCACTTTCCGAAAACAAGCTCGCCTTTAAAAACGAGATCCTCTGGGAGCGGGGCACGCAGCAGGTATCGCACCTTGAGCGCTCCCAGCTTTATCTTGAAAAGGGTATTCCCTTCATGCTTCTGAACGCCACCACCATAAACGGCAAATCGCCTTATAACAACCATCAACCCTACAACGTCCAAACACCTCTGCTCGGCGTGGCGCTCGCGACCGACGAAAAAACGCTTACCGTAACCGATCTTACCGCACGTAGTGTGGATAAATCCGTACTGCTGACCCTTGCGGAGCAGGCGGCAACGGCAAGCAAAGGGTGCTTTGAGCGCAAAGCGTGGCTGGCACTGAAGACCGCACAGCGCGCCGCCAAGGTCCTGCTTGAGCGCGAGCGCGCGGAGCAAAGCGACGTTGACTTTGTGGTCGCGCAGCTGCAAAACCTGCTCGCCGAAAAAAAGGATCCCACACAGGTCACGCAAAACGTCGTTTTAAATAAGCCCATCACCGCAAGCAATATTTATAGCGACGAATACCCCGCCGCCCTTGCCGTTGACGGCATCGTCACAACGCGCTGGGCAAGTGAAAACAGCGTGGGCGGTAACGTGACGCTTGAATTTGATCTGCAAAAGGACTGCCGTATTGAAAGCTTTTACATCGCGCAATACCATTCCCGCATCACCGCGTACAAATGGGAATACCTTGAGGACGGTGTGTGGAAAACCTGCTTTGAAAGCGAGCGCGGCATCATGTACGGCGTATTTGCCGAGGGTATCACGACAAAAAAGCTGCGCCTTATTATGACCGAATATACCGCGGCACCCAGCATTTACGAAATTGAGGTCCTTGGCTCCCCTCTTGACGGAAACGTCGCTTACGGCAAGCCCGCGACCCCAAGCAATATCTACAGCGACGGGTATACCGCCGATCTCGCGCTTGACGGCAATGCCAAGACGCGTTGGGCAACACAAAATGATGTCAGCGGCACGGTCACGCTTGAAATTGATCTTCAAGGGTTGTATGCCCTGAAGGGCTTTTCCATGTCGCAGTACAGCGACCGCATTATCGGATACAAATGGGAATATTTCCAAAACGACACGTGGACGACCTGCTTTGAGGGTCAAAACGGCGTTATGCTTGGCGATTTCACGGGGGATGTACATGCGCGATGGCTACGGTTACATATACTGGAATATACCGCGGCACCCTCCATCTGGGAAATAGAGGTATACGGGCAATTCATACGGGACGACAGCAGCGAGAACCGCCCACCCTCCGAGGAAGATCTTTCCGCTTCCTACCCTCCACCCATCACCAACCCCACCCACGATACCCATTTCACACTCATCATAGCGCTCGGCGCATCGGCTATTCTGCTGATCGGCGGCACGGTACTCACCCTTTATCTCATTAAACGAAAAAAGAATAGCAAATAATGAAAACAAAAGAGCGCGGTGTCCTTAAACGGACACCGCGCCCATCTTTTTTTCATTATCCCTCGTAGCCCGCGCGGCGCAACGTGCCGAGCACAGCAGGCGCGGCGTTCACCACCCGAAGCTTGAGCGCGGGGTACTGCCCTGCCGCCACGGAGAAGAGCTCGTGTGCAAAATCGCGTCCCACCTCGTCAACACCGGCAAAGTCAAGCTCGACCTCGCAAAAATCACTCACCGAGGCAAGCAGACGGCGCGCCTCGGAGCGCGACACGGGAAATTCGCCGCAAAAAAATCTTGCGATCGGAATTTCGGTATTCACAAAGCCGCGCTCTGCATCAATATATTTTGCCATAACGGCACCCAGCTCTTTTTCGCTATCGTTCGCAAGTGCCATCTGCACGGCGGTGCCGCGGAAGCGCTCGCCGTCAAGCTCCTCGTTATCATCAAGCGTAAAGAGCTGATCGTCCGAGCGAATGGCGAAATGATCCATGAGGCGTGCGGTAAAGAAGATGCCCTCGCCTGCGTGCGTTTCGGGCAAGGAGGTGTAGCTGCCCGCATAAAGGAGCGACGCCGCCTCCGTGGCGGTCGGCATCTCGCCCGTTTTCTCCTTTTGATCCTGCGCGACACGACGGAAGATACCAATGCCGTTATCGAGCACACCGATCATGGTACAAAGACGGCTGCGATTGACCACACAAACAATGGCAGAGGCACGTGCGTGCTCAAGCGCGTTGTTGAGCATAGCGGTAACGGCGTAGCGCCAGATCTTTTGGACGTTCAGGGGCAGCTCCGAGAGAAGCGGCGCGATATCACGGTTATAGATTCGGTCCTCGGATTGCTCCTTTGAGGTGTCGATCGTCACACGCGTGGTACGAAAGACCACGCGATACGGCATAGAGCCGCCAACGCGCTCAAGCTCCTTGGTATCCTGCAAATGATTGATATAGTTGTAGACCGTTGAGCGAGCCACGCCGAATTTCTCCATGGTGTGATCCACAAAATCGGGATCCTCCTCAAAAATGCACTGCAGCAAATATTTTTCAGCAAGCAAGCGTTCACTCTTTTTCATAAAACGGTTCTCTCCTTGTATTTTAATATCCATATATAGTATATGACAATGTTTCTAATTTGTCAATCTAATTTTCCAATTTTTAAAATATTTTTTCTTGAATTTTTGCAAATCGAATCTAAAAAGAAAAGGGTGTCGACACAAATTCATGTGTCGACACCCTTTGTGGGGCTGCCGAAGCCGCGCGAAATCAAGCAAACGCTGCGGCGATCTTCTCGCGCAGGTTCGGCAAGTAGTTGGGATCGGTCGGGTAGGAGGTAAAGGTAAATTCACCCTCAACGCCCTCCATGATCAGCTTTTCGGTTGCGGCTCTGCCGAAGCGTGCCTCGTAAAGCGAGAGCCCGCGCATATCGTCCACCGCCTCACGCAGTGCGTTCAAGCGCATGGACTCCCAAGCCGTGCCGTCGTTGCCGGGATACACGAGGAAGCAGTCGCCCGAGGGGGTGAAGAAGCCGCCGTCGGGATAGCCGTAGGGGTCAAGGACCGTATAGGACCTGCAGCAGTTATAGAAGTTGTAGCCCCAATGGAGGAAGCCCTCAATATTATAATAGTAAAGCTGAACGCCAAGCATTCTCGTACGTGCCGTGGGCATAGAGATCGAACGGTCGGAAACGCCGCCCTTGCCGCCGCCGCAGTAGTAAGCCCAAAGTCCCTCGATATTGGCATTCAGGAATGGCTCAAGATGGCGCGTGCTGGGTGCGGGCTTTTTAAGAATTCCCATCTCATAGAACTCAAACTTGGAAAGCGCATCAATGATCGGGTAGCCCTCAAGATAGGGTGCGATCAGCTCCTTGCACTTCTTATACTGCTCAAGGTTATTAAGGCTTGGCTCGTCGGACACGTGGAAGAAGCACTTCTTGTCAAGTCCGCGCTTGCCGAACTCGGCAAGAATGGCGGGAATGAATTGCGCGAGGAACTTTTTATAAGCATCACCCATCGAGTCGGTGTGCCAGCCGAAATATTTCTTGTTTCTGCCGTTCACCTTTACGATGATCTTGGGAGCCGCCTTAGAGCCCCACTGGGTGAAGAAGTGCGGGATCTCAAAGTATTCAACGCCGTGCTTCAGGCACATATCGATCCAGCGATGCACCTTGGTGAAATCAAAGGCATACTTGTCCTTGCCCACCAGCTCAATGTCAACAAGCTGGGTCGTCAGGCGCTCACCGCCGACAAAGGTATCAAGCTCGGGGGTAAACAGGGGCGTCATGATCATGTTAACGCCGTTCGCAACGGCAGTCTTCACAAAATTCTCGATCAACTGCCAATGCTTCTCGGAAAACGCCTTTACATGATAGTAATTGGCAATGCAGTCGGTGTAGAACCACTCTGTGTGAATGAGCTTTTGCGCGGGCAGCTTTTCGCCGATCACCTTGACCTCACCCTTCACCTCGCCAAGGCACTCCTCGCCGACAGAAATTGAAAGCGAAATATCATAGGTACCTGCGGCAAAGCCCTCGGGCAGCTCAATATCTACCCACAGTGCGTGAGTCTGACCGTTCGGAAGAGCTACGGCATTGGGGTAAATGAGGGGGCGAAGCATATCGGGATAAAGACCGGGGTCAGTACGAAGGAACTCGCCACCGGGATTGACGTTATAGGTCGGATATATGTTCGGCACGTTTTCAACAAGACGTACCTTCGCAAAGGGCGCAAGCGCACCGCCGATCTTCACGGGCGCAAAGCGCTGAATATTGATCGAATCATCAGTCACGTGATAAGCCACCTGAAAAGAGAGGCGCTCGTTTTCGAACATCACGAAGCTGTTTTTCTCCTGCTTGCTCTCGATCGCGTCATCCCAAAAGCACTTTTCAAGGGAAGATACCATTTTCATTTGTAACGTAATCATGTTTTATCTCCTATGGGGGAAAATATTGCACAACACGTGCTTTTTTCATTGTATCATAAGGGAAAAACAAAGTCAACCTATTTCGGGATTTTTTGGCATTTTTGTCACAAAAACGGCGCGGCCTCTCGCCGCGCCGTTTTGCTTTTATTTTTCAAACGCCAGCGCGATCTTCTCGCGTAGCCCAATGAGATAATCCGCGCTTTCGGGATAATGGGTAAAGGTCAGCTCGCCCCGAGCGCCCTCCATTAAGAGCTTCTCGGTCGCTTTCCTGCCGAAGCGGGACTCGTAAAGCGAGAGCGCGCGCATATCGTCAACCGCTTCACGCATGGCATTGAGGCGCAGCGACCCCCACGCCTCGCCGTCGTGACCCGGATACACGAGGAAGGAGTCGCCCGCGGGTGTAAAGTAGCTGCTGTCGGTATATTGATAGGGATCAAGCGGCGTGTGAGAGTAACGGGAATTATAAAAATTATATCCCCAATGCAGAAAGCCCTCGATATTGTAGTGATAAAGCTGCACGCCGAGAATGCGCGTACGTGCCGAGGGCATCGAGATCGTGCGGCAGGAGGCGCCACCCTTACCGCCAACACAGTAATAGACCCACAGCCCCTCGATATTTGCGTCAAGAAAGGGAGCGGCGTGGTGCGTGCGGACCGCAGGCTTTTCCAGCACACCCGTTTCGTAAAAAGCAAAATCCGACAGTGCGTCAATAATGTGGTATCCCTCAAGATAGGGGGCGATCAAATTCTTACACTTGGTATATTGCTCGATATTACTCATATTAGGCTCATCCGACACGTGGAAATAGCACCTTTTGTCAAGCCCGCGCTTTTTGAATTCCGCAATGATCGCAGGGATAAATTGTGCAAGGAAACTCTTGTAGGACTCACCCATTGAATCGGTATGCCAACCGAAATATTTCTTATTTCTGCCGTTCACCTTTACGATGATCTTTGGTGCCGCCTTGGCGCCCCACTGCGTGAAGAAATGCGGTATCTCGAAATATTCAACGCCACAAGCAAGGCACATATCGATCCAGCGATGCACCTTGGTGAAATCAAAGGCATACTGATCCTTGCCAACAAGCTCAATATCTACCAGCTGGGTCGTCAAGCGCTCACCGCCGATAAAGGTATCAAGCTCGGGGGTAAACAAAGGGGTTAAGATCATATTAATACCGTTTTTCACGGCAGTACGTATGTGGCTTTCGATCAATTTCCAATGCTTTTCGGAAAACGCTTTCACGTGATAATAATTGGCAATGCAGTCGGTGTAGAACCACTCGGTGTGAATCAGCTTTTGCGGGGGCAGACGCTCGCCGATCACCTTCACCTCACCCACGACCTCGCCAAGGCACGCCTCACCTGCACCAATGGCAAGCGAGATATCATACGTGCCTGCGGCAAAGCCGCAGGGCAGCTCAATGTCGACCCACAGCGCCTGTGTTTGCCCGTCAGGGAGCGGCACGGAATCCGGGTAGATGAGCGGACGGATCAGGTCGGGATACGCCCCGGGCGCGGTTCGAAGCGGTGCGCCGCCGCAATCCACGTTATAATTCGGGAAGGGATTCAGGACGTTTTCCACCAGGCTGACTCTCGCAAAGGGTGCAAGTGCGCCGCCAAGGCATATGGGCAGTCTTTGGGGGATTTTCATATTTTCATCGCTCGCGCGGTAAGCTACCTGAAAGGAAAGCCGCTCGTTTTCAAACATCAAAAAGCTTTTTTTCTCGGGCTTTTGCTCGATGGGGTCATCCCAAAAGCATTTTTCAAGCGAGGATACCATTTTCATCTGCAACGTAAGCATATTTAATCTCCTTAAACAAAAAATGTCACACACGCCGTGCCCCTTCATTGTATCACACCGAAAATATAAAATCAACCGTTTGGGCACAAATGCACCTGCAAATTTCAAAAAGGGCTACGCCATGAAAGCGCAGCCCCTGTGTCAACACTCGGTATTGTTTACTTCTGCATGCCCTGCTCGTAGGACTCGATCATCTTCTTAACCATCTGACCGCCGATGGAGCCTGCCTGACGAGCGGTAAGGTCGCCGTTGTAGCCCTGGTTAAGGTTCACGCCTACTTCGCTTGCAGCCTGCATCTTGAATTGCTCAAGTGCCTTCTTTGCTTGTTTGTTAGCCATTTTGATTTCTCCTTTGTCGGCTTTTTTGATACCATCTCTAGACATCCTCTGTCTGCAAGCGGCATTTAAAGCCAACGCTTCATCTATTTTCAAGAGCGCTCGCTCGCCGCCGAATTCACTGCCGTTTGCCATCACGTTGCGACGGCGAGCAGCGTTTTCGTCTGCGTTTTCACGCTCCGAAGTATATTGTGCACCACAAGCAAAAAAATATAATTGGCAATTTTATGATGAAATTCAACACGCAAAAATGCAAAGACTTACGGTCGAGCCTCACAAAAAAGCAAAGCCGACCCCTTGATAATCGAGAGTCGGCTTTGCTTACTTTTTCAAAAAATCATCAAATTTTGCGGATTTGTGCTGTGTGCCATCCTCGCGCACCCATAACACGGCGACGTCGGGGTAGCCTTCAAGCAACGCGCTTCCCTCCTCAATGCTCATGCAAAAAAGAGCGGTCGAAAGCGCATCGGCAAGCGCCGTGTCGTCTGCAATCACCGAAACCGAGCGGTACCCCCGCGCGGGCTTGCTTGTTTTGGGGTCAACGATATGGTGGTAACGAACACCTGCTACCTCGTAATAGCGCTGATAGGTGCCACTGGTGGAGAGCGCCTTGTCTACCAGCAAGGCCTCGGCAAGATAGGGCGAGAGCGCGCCCGCGTCGGGATTTTCGATTCCTACCGTAAACGCCTTGCCGTCGGCGCGATTCCCCACGGTACGTACCGTGCCTCCCACGTTCAAAACGTAGTGTGTGAGCCCGCGCGCTGACATCGATGCGGCAACACGCTCGGTGGCAAAGCCCTTGGCAAGTGCTCCCACGTCAAGTGTCATTTGCGGATCCGTGATGGTCACGGTGCCCTGCTCACGGTCAATGACAAGTGCATCAAGCGCCGTGTGCGCGGCGGCATCGGCAAGCGCCGCATCGGTCGGAACAGTAGCCGCCGCAGGGTCAGCCAGCGCCGCCTTGCGGTGCGTGTGCCAGATCGAAAGCACACTCCCCATGCCGACATGGAAAGCACCCGCTGTCTTCTCATACATATCCTTTGCAAAAAGCAAAAGGTCGATCACGCGCGCATCAACCGTCACCGTGCGGTGCGCGCCGTTTTGCACCTCATTGACGGTATAAAGGTTTTCCATACCGTCATAGGCATTGTAAATATCGAAAAGCCGATGGTATTCGGCAAGCTCCGCGAAGATCGCCGCCGCCTCTTTATCAAACGCCTCTTTGCTCTCGGCATACCCGATTACCGTGGTAACGGTATCAAAATAAAGGAAGCTTTCTGCTTGATAACGCGAAAGCCCCATTCCGCGGCATCCGCCGAAAAACAGCACGCCGCACAAAAGGCAGAAAGCCATTAACAAAGAAAAAATACGCATTCTCACGGCAAATCCCTCTCAAAAGGCAAGCGCGGCACGCGGCGAGCCAGCAAGGCACCGAGAAAACCGATCGCCGCACCAAATACGCACCCCGTTACCGCCAATACCACCAAATAATATCCGATCTCGGCAACGCCGAGCAGGATGATCGCCATTAAAATCTGCCCTACGTTATGGGCAATACCGCCCGCGACACTCACTCCCACCGCCGAAAACAAGCGCGTTTTTTTAAGGAGGATCATAAGGCAAAGGCTAAAGATCGCCCCCGCTACACTGTAAGCCAGCGACACGGCAGTGCCGAACAGCAAAAACACCAAAAAAACGCGAACAAGCGATACCGTTATGGCACGTATAGCGCCGTGGCGGTAAAGCACAAAAATAATGACCACGTTGGCAAGTCCGATCTTCACCCCGGGCACTGCCGCAAAAAGCGGTGGTAACAGCACCTCAACAAAGGAAAAGATCATAGCAAGCGCCACAGAGATGCCCAAAAAAGCGGTTTCTTTTGCTCTATGCTTCATCACTCGCTCCTTTATACGACAACATCGGGCGCATCATCGTCCTCCACCCGAACAAGGGTGATCACCACGCCATGAGGCAGACACACGATGCTCTCGCGCGTGCCGCTGATCGGGCGGTGCGCGGCGCATATCCCGTCGGGGCAATCCGCCGCCTCAACAAACGCCTCACCGCCCCGAATGACCAGGCGGTTATACCCTGCCTCGGTTACGATCTCCACGACTCTATCCTCATTTAGAGAATACGTGCCGTAAGGCATGCCGTTCACCGAAACGCACACCGTGTCGCCCTCTTTTTGCCAAAAAAGCAGACACGCACCGATCAGCAAAGCAAAAAGCAGGAAAGACGTGATCAGCAAAATATCGTTTCTTACCCTTTTTTTCGGGGAAATATCCCCCTCGCGTGTTTTATTCATTAGGAAGAAATACGCGCTTCAAGCCGCCCGTGGGGCAAGCTTGTGCGCAAAGACCGCATCCGTCACATTTTTCGTAGTCGATCGCGGCAAGATTATCCTTTACTGAAATCGCACCGTTCGGGCAGGTCTTCTCACATTTTTTACATCCAATGCAGGCATTCGTGCATTTTTTACGTGCTACCGCGCCCTTGTCGTGGCTACTGCACATCATGACCGCTGCCGCCGTCTGCGGCACCATACCGATCACGTGCTTGGGGCAAATCGTCGTGCAAAGACCGCAGCCAAGGCAACGCACGGGGTCAATATGCGCGATACCGTCACGCATACAAATGGCATTCGCGGGACAAGCGGCGGCACAGTCGCCAAAGCCAAGGCAAGCATACCCACACGCCTCGGGGCCGCCGTATAGCATTGCCGCCGCCTTACAGCTCAAAACACCCTCATAGCCGTTCACCTCGGCACCCTGTGCGTGGCAACGGTTACAGTGCACAAACGCCACCACGTCCTGCGGTGCCTTTGCCTCCACGCCAAGATAATCGGCAAGCGAGGTTGCCACATCGGCAGCACCCGGCACGCATTTGTCAGGGGTCGTCGTGCCCGCCGCAAGCGCGGCGGCATAATCGTCACACCCCTTAAAGCCGCAAGCACCGCAGTTGATACCGGGGAGCATACCGCGCAGGTCCTTGACACGCGTATCCTCGGCAACGCCGAAAAAGTGCGACACGAGAGCGAGCAACACGCCCACGAAAAGCCCAACCGCCGCAACGACGGCAAAGGCAATTAAAATCTCAATCATAACTTATCCTCTTACGAAAAGATACCTTCCACAATTCCCGCAAAGCCCATAAAGGCAAGCGAGAGGAAGGAGGCGGCGATCAGCGTAATGGCAATGCCGCGGAAGGGGGCAGGCACGCGACTCTCGTCAATGCGGGAGCGAATGCCCGAAAATAGCACCATAGCAAGCAAAAAGCCAAGACCGCAGCCAAGCGAGCTCACCATCGACTCTAAAAATCCGTAGCCGTCGGTGATGTTGTTAATGGCAACGCCGAGCACGGCACAGTTGGTCGTGATCAGCGGCAAATAAACGCCAAGACCGCGATGCAGGGAAGGAATGAAGCGCTTCAAGAGAATCTCCAGCATCTGCACGAGCGCCGCGATTACCAGAATAAACACGATGGTCTGCATATACTGAAGCCCCAGCGTATCAAGCACAAAGCGCTGGATCGGCCACGTTACTGCCGTAGCAAGAATCATGACGGCGGTAACCGAAATACCCATACCCGTTGCCTGGTCAAGCTTCCTTGAAACACCAAGGAAGGGACAAATACCGAGGAAGCGGTTTAAGACGTAGTTATTGATCAGTACCGAGGAAAACAGGATCACAAGCATTGATTTAAACAGATCCATCACGCATCCCTCCCCTCACCGCAAGCGCCCGTCTTGCAAGTAGCCGCCGAGGGACAGCCCTCGCAGGCGAAGCTCTTTTTACGGGGTGCCTTGCCGTTCGTCAAGACGTACACGAGCGCGATCAGCAAGCCATAGACCATCATGCCACCGGGCGCTTTCACAAGGAACCCGAGCTTGTATGGCTCAAGGAACGGGATCGCAAGGCCCGCAAAGCTTGCGTTACCAAAGACCTCTCGTATCGCCGCCATCGCGCACAGAGCAAGCGTGAAGCCAAGTCCCATACCAACGCCGTCAAGCGCCGATGCCACGACCGTGTTTTTGCTTGCAAACATCTCGGCGCGACCAAGAATAATACAGTTAACGGTAATGAGCGCAAGATAAACGCCAAGCATCTCGTAAAGCGCGGGGAAATACGCCTGCACCAGCATCTGTACAACGGTCACAAACCCCGCAATGATCACGATGTAGCAAGGAATACGTACCGCATCGGGTATCACACGGCGAAGGAGCGACACAAGCACGTTGGAGCAAACAAGCACCGCCAAGGCGGCAATACCCATACCGAAGGCACCGACCACGTTCGTGGTGGTGGCAAGCGCGGGGCAGGTGCCAAGCACCAGCACCAGCACGGGATTTTCCTTTAAAATACCCTTAAGGACAAGGGCAAGATTTTTATTTTCCTTCATCACTGCCCCTCCCCTGCGCGCAGCATAGCCGCCGCCGACAGTGCATCTGCCACCGCCGCGCGGTAAGCCGCCGTCGTCTTGGTGGCACCCGCCACCGTATCAACGGCATGAACGCCGTCACTGTCAAGCCCCGCAAAGCGGTTGCCAAATTCCTTTTCGTGCCCAAGCGTTTCGTTTGAGGAAAGGCAAACGGCACCCGTCACCTTCCCCTCGGCATTCACACCGCACATAATGATAAAATCCGAGCCGTAGCCCGCGGTCTTTAATTTCAATACGTAGCCGCCGCCCACCTCGCGGTAAGCCTCGGTCACCGTTGCGGGCAAGCCGTCGGTGAGGGCAACAGCCTCAAAGCCCTGCCCTTCGGGCATGACCTGCTGCAACGCCCGCTCGGTCGCCGCCGCCTGATTGGCGGCAATAACGGGGGCGGTAATATAATTGGTCAGTGCCATCAAAAGCGCCATCACGGCACAAATGGCAACCAGCACCAACGTGTTCTTCAGTCCCTTTTTCATGCTGTGCGCCCTCCTTTGCCAAAGACCCTGCGACGGACAAGGCGGTCGATATAGGGCGTGAGGATATTCATAAACAGGATCGCGAACGAAACACCCTCAGGATACGAGCCGAAGAGGCGAATAAGCACCGTAATAAGTCCCGCACCCACGCCGAAAATGAGGCGCCCCACGGGCGTGACGGGCGAGGTCACGTAATCGGTCGCCATAAATACGGCACCGAGCAAAAGTCCGCCCGACATGACGGCACGGAGTGCCTCAAGCGCGTCAAAGCCGCCGAAGGCAAGCGTAAACAGGAACACACTGCCGATAAAGGCAGTGGGAATGTGCCAGGTGATCACGCGGCGCACGAGCAGGTAAGCAAAGCCGATCAGGAGCGCCAGCGTGCAGGTCTCACCGATTGCACCGCCATAAACACCAAGGAACAGGTCAAGGAGCGAAACAGTCGCGGCACCGTCGGCAAGAGGGGTTGCGCCTGCCACCGTGTCAACGATCGTCGGCATAGCCGCCACCGTCATCGCGCCAAAGGAAACAAGCATCAATACGCGCGCGGTAATAGCGGGATTGACAACGTTACAGCCAAGACCGCCAAACAGGCACTTCACCACCACAATGGCAAAAAAGGCACCGATCACCACCTGCCATAAGGGAATATTGGCAGGGAGATTAAGTCCAAGCAAAAGTCCCGTCACGGCGGCGCTGTAATCGGAAACGGTCTGCGGCTTTTTCACAATATAGTTAAAAAGCGCCTCAAAGCCGATGGCACAAGCGACCGAGATCGCGATCACAAGAAGCGCACGCGCGCCGAAAATAACGGCACCCGCCACGGTCGCCGGCAAAAGCGCGATCAGCACGTCACGCATAATACCCGCGGTCGAGCGTCCGCTATGTATATGAGGAGAAATAGAAAGCGTAATACTTCGGCTCATTGTTTTGCGGTCTCCTTTGCTTTTTCCTCTCGTAAAATCATTTTAGCAAGCTTGTTGGTCTGCACAAGCGGTCGGTTTGCGGGGCAAACGAAGCTGCAGCACCCACATTCCATGCAGCTCATCACCGACAGTGCCTCAAGCTCCGCCACGTCACGCCGCTCGGTTGCCGTAGCAATCGCGAGGGGCGCAAGCCCAAAGGGGCAGTGGTTGACGCACGAGCCACAGTGAATACACGGTGTTTCCTTGGGCATTTTTGCCTCACGCGCGGTCAGTGCCAGCACGGCGTTGGTGTTTTTTAAGATCGGCGCCGTATCGTCAGGCACGGTAATGCCCATCATCGGTCCACCGTAAAGGAGCTTTTTGGGCTCGTCCTTGTAACCGCCGCAAAAGGCGATCACGTCAGCCATTGAGGTGCCGATCGGCACCATCACGTTTTGCGGCTCGGCAACGGCTCCACCGCCCACGGTCACGCATTTTTCGACCAGCGGCATACCCGTCCCGAGGTAAGCGCCGATGGCGGCAAGGGTCGTGCAATTGAGCACCACACAGCCAACGTCAATGGGCAGCTTGCCGTTTGGCACCACTCTGCCCGTGGTGCGATGGATCAGCACCTTCTCACCACCCTGCGGATATTTTGCGGGCAGGACCTGCACACGAAGCGTCAGCTTGTCGGCAAGCTCGCCCGATAGCTCTCGCATCGCGGCGATGGCACGCGCCTTGTTCGATTCAATACCAATGATCGCTTGACGCACACCCATGTGCTCGGCAAGCGCCAAAAGTCCTTTTTTGATCTCCTCACCGCGTGTCTGCATCGTTACCGTGTCGCTGGTGACGTAGGGCTCGCATTCCGCGCCGTTGATGACGAGATATTCGATCTTTTCGGGCGGCGCACCCAGCTTTACGTGCGTGGGAAATCCCGCACCGCCAAGACCGACAATGCCGCGTGCGGCAAGCGCCGCAAGAAATGTGTCGCGCGAGGTAACGGTGGGGGGCGCGATGGCGGGATCGGGGGTCATTTCCCCGTCGGATTCCACAACCACTGCCTTTGTCGTCGTGCCGCTCGCAAGCAACAAATCCTGCACGGCAACAACCTTGCCCGACACGCTTGAAAACACGGGCGAGGAAACAGGACCCGTCGCGGCACCGACCATGGTACCGACAAAAACCGTGTCACCCGCCTTAACCTGCACCTCGGCAGGTCGCCCGATGTGCATGGACATCGGCAGCACCACACGCGCGGGCGGTGTCATACGAGCCACGCTTTTTTCTGCAGTTCCCTTTCTGTGGGGCACGCGTACCCCGTGAAGTGAAAACATAACAATCATCCTTCCTGAAAATTTCCGCAAAAGCCACTCGCCACGAGGAGCTTGTCCCTCCACCGTGACACGTTGCTACAAAAATTAAGATAACAATATAATATTATAATATAGAAGCAATAAATTTTCAATATGATTCCATAAAGTTTTGTTATTTTCACCTAAAATTCAATCGAATTATGTTGAAAAAGCACAAAGACCTCCCCAAAATTTCCACACACGCCCACCCACAGATATGCGTTCAATCATTCTGCCCACAGGGGAGCGACCACCGGTCGTCCGTATTCTCAACGGATAACCGGCAACACCGCAAAAAAACCGTCAAGCGCAAATCGCGCTTGACGGTTTTCCCTTTATTTCGTTTGCTTCGCAAAATACCCGCGCGGGTGCTGGCAGGTGGGGCAGATGGCAGGGGGCTCCTTGCCCGTCACCACGTAGCCGCAATTGAGGCAGATCCAGCGCGTCTCCGCGTCCGTCGCGCTAAACACGCTACCGTTTTTCACGTCCTGATACTTGGTACGGTAATTTTGCTCGTGCTGCTTTTCAATGCTCGCCACACGATCAAAGAGCGCCGCGATCGCCTCAAAGCCCTCCTCGCGTGCCTCGGTGGCAAACTGCGCGTACATGGTCTCCCACTCAAAGTGCTCGCCGCCAGCCGCCGCGTCGAGGTTGCGCTCCGTCGAGCTATACCCGCCAAGATAACGGAACCACAGCTCCGCGTGCTCCATTTCGTTGGCGGCGGTGTCGCGAAAGAGATTTGCGATCTCGACGTACCCGTCAGCCACCGCCTTTTTCTCAAACCATTTGTAGCGCAG
>JAZOSR010000027.1:0-20441 GCA_045657225.1 Eubacteriales bacterium
ATGCCACCATCACGGGCACCAAGTACTACGTGCTTGACCTGCGCGGTGCAGGTGTGGCAACCGTGGATAACTGCACCATCACCTCCGCGGACAAGATCTTTACCACCTACGGCACCTCCACGCTGACGATCAACAGCGGTAAATTTACAGCTGCACAAAGCGGTGTTTTTGCCGTAGACGGTACTATTAACGTGAACGGCGGCGAGCTGACCGGCGGCGCGAGCTATCAAGCCATTGCAATTAGCGGTGGTACGCTGAATATTACGGGCGGCACGCTCAAGGCAGGCAACAACGTTATCCGTACCGGCAATGAGCAGTCCGCTACCACCATTACGATTAATATTTCGGGTGGCTCGCTTACCAATACCGGTGGCGACAACCAGCTGATCCGCGCAAACAGTAACGACACAAGAACCGTTTACATCAACATTCTGCCCGGTGCAAATCTTGTGCAGAATCAGAACCAGTACGTCGTTCGCATTCAGACGGGTGTTGGCGTTATTAACATGACGGGTGGTACTGTTGTTGCCAACGGCACGCAATCTCCCTTCCTGTTCTCGACGGGCGCTAACTCCGAGTTTAAGATGAGCGGCGGTACCATTGTGGCAGCACAGAACTATATTGTGCAGATGTCCGCAGGTAAGACCTTTGAGATCACGGGCGGCGTGATCGTGATGAAGAACGGTGCAGCGGAGCCCAAGGCAAAGCTCTTCTCCACGGGCGCTAACTTCACCGGCACTCCCGTAGTGAAGAACGTGATCGTTCTCTTCAAGGCAGCCGAAGGAGCTCAGGAGTTTACCCTTGTTGATGGGCTTTCGGTTCCCGTAAACGAGTACGCGCCCACCATTAAGTTCGCAGGCAAGCTTTACAACTTCTACATGGAGAAGCTCTCCAATGCCGAGGAGGACATCGTGACCGAGGAAACCTTCGGCGCATCCTTCTACCTTGGCGAGGATGAATCCAAGACCGGTCTTAGATTCACCTCCTACCTCTCCGATAGCATCATTGCGCTTGCAAAGGCAGCGCTTGATGAGGGCAAGACGGTTTCCTACGGTACGCTGATCGCTCCCGTTGACTACGTGGCAGCAGCAGGCGCGTTCACCAAGGAAGCACTTGCTAAGATCAAGGTGCCCGAGGGCAAGATCGCTTACGCCGACGTGCCTGCACGTTACACCACGCGTGACGCGGACGGTGACGGTGTGCCCGAGGCGTTCGCCGCAACCCTTGTCGGTATCAAGGAAGAGAACTACACCCGCGTGTTTGCTTCCGTTGCATACGTTGTGATCGACGGCGAGACCTACTACAGCGCATTCAACACCGTTGATAACGCACGTTGCCTCAGAGCCATTGCCTTTGAGTACGTCTATTATTCTGAAGAGTTCGAGGAGCTCATGGACGAGGGCCTGATCTCCGATGAAATGATTGCTCTGCTTGAGAAGTATCTCGACGAGGCAGCCTAATTGCCCCCCGGTATATCGCAAAATAATTCACAAACCCCTCGGAGGAGGAGCTTCGGCTCCTCCTCTTTCCTTTTGCGCCACCAAAAAAACCTCCCTCCGGGAGGAGCCAAGGAGGGACGCGGTTGGTTGTGTTACCGTATGTGCGGCGTGGATCGCATCCTATTGCATCAAAAAAAGAGCAAGCCGTGCTTGCTCTTTTTTGTTGATTTGGTGTAAGGTGCCGCTTGGTGCTATCAGATGCGGCGGCAAGCGCCCGTGGGGGCAGTTCCGTTTTGGTAATCCTTTATGATGCGCGAGATCTCGCTTTTTTCTTCGGTGGTGAAGATAAAATGACCACCCGCGATCTTTGCCGCGCGAAGCGCGTCGCCTCGGTCGCTCATGACGGTCGGGCGGCTGTTGATCACAAGGCTGCGGTGGGAAGCACCCTCCCGCAAAACGGAGAAGCGCTCTCCGCGGCGGTCGATCAGAGCGTTTTTGCCCTCCTCGCACCCCGCGCAGCTGCCAACCTCGCGTCCAACGCACTTTTCAAGCGTCATTAAGGGGATTCTGCCGTAAATAACGGCATCGGTAGCGCCCCCAATGTCGCGGATCTGCGGCAGGGTCAGCTCGGGGGAGAGAATGACGTGGGCAAAGCCCATGTCAAGGAGCGTCTGAACGCTTTCTGTATTGGTGGCATTCAGACGAAAATCGCCGTGGGGCACAAGCCCCGCCTCCCTTGCGAGCGAAAGGTGCCCGACGTTGCCGACAAGCGCGTATTTTGCGCCCCGTTCGGCGGCGTTTTTCAGCATTTTGGCAACGCCCTCCCTCTCACTGTCAAAGACCACGGAGGGGAGCACCACGCCGTTTGCGACGGTGGGATCAAAGGCATTTAGCGGCAAATAGCGGTAGGTGAAATAGTCAAGCGCCTCCTGCGGCACGTCGGCGGCGCGCTGAAAGCGCGCGGAGCGCGGCACGGCACTCCTTTTCACCTTGGGCGCGCGGTAATCGGGCGGGTCAATGGTGGCTCTTGCCTCACCCTGCAGGGCTTCAACTCCCGCACGGCGCAGGGCATTCAGCTTTGAAACGGGCACTATCAGTCCCTTTTCAATTGTAAGGGAAAGCCCCCCCACGGTATAGGGTGTATTGCCAAAGCGGCAGAGGTTTTTTGTGACGGCTGCTTCGTCCATCGGCGCGTTTTGCGCCATCATGGGCGCTTCGCCCGTGACCGTTACGGTCCTGCCGTTTGCCGTAAGCGAGAGCACGATGGGCGCGCCCTTTTTCATGGTGAAATCAAGTGCGAGCGGCACCTTCCTTGTAAGACCCGTAAAGGGCAGGGAGGCGCGACTGCTAGCCTTGTCGGCATCGGAGCGCACGCCAAGCATTTTTTCGTTTATTTTACCCGTAAAATAGCCGTCAGTGAAGCCGCCGCGCGAGAAAATATCGGCAAGCTCCTTCATTTCGGCATCGGTCGCCGCGCGGCGCTCGTCAAGCAGGCGGCGCCAGATCGCCACCACGTCACGCACGTATTCGGGTGCCTTTAAGCGCCCCTCGATCTTCAAGGACCTCACACCCATGTCAATGAGCGCAGGCACGTGGCGCGCAAGTGAGAGATCCTTTAAGGAAAGCGGATACTTGCCGCTTTTGTCGGGCAAGCGGCAGGGCTGTGCACACTCGCCGCGGTTGCCGCTTCTGCCTCCGACAAGGGAGGAAAACAGGCACTGTCCCGAGTGCGATACGCAAAGCGCACCGTGCACAAAAACCTCGGTTTCCATGCCGCATTCGGCGGTAAAGCGGCGCATATTCTCGGCGCTCGCTTCTCTTGCCAGCACCATTCGTGTAAAGCCAAGAGCGCGAAGCTCCTCGGCGGCACCGATCGCGTGTCCCGATGCCTGCGTGCTGGCGTGGAGCTCCATATCGGGCAAATAACGGTGAATGACGGCGGCAGCACCGAGATCGGCAACGATGAGGGCATCTGCCCCCGCGTCGCGCGCCGTTTTGGCGGCTTCCAGCAGGGCGGGAAGCTCGCGGTCGGTCACCAAGGTATTGAGCGTCAGGTACGCCTTTACGCCATAGGCGTGACAAAGGGCGATGCTATCACGCATCGCCTCGTTTGTGAAATTTTGGGCGCGCATACGCGCGTTAAAGGCAGGTCCGCCAAAGTAAACGGCATCGGCGCCCGCCTCGATCGCCGCCTCAAGCGCGAGTCTTGTGCCCGCGGGGGCAAGCAGCTCAGGCAGGGGTGCTTTATCGCTTCTCATCAGTAGTCAAGCAGATCGGAAAGCGAGGCGGGCTGCTCGTTTTTCGTGTCGTCGATCAGTGTGTTGCCACCCGCGTTTCTGCCCTGCGGCGCGGTGTTTAAAATATCGTCAAGGTTCATTTGCTCGTACTTGCGCGTGGTCTGCTGCTCAAGGGGCGTGACCTCGATCTCGGGTGCCTCCTCATAGACGGTATAGGAGGGAGAGAGCGGGCGCATCTCCACGCACATGGAGGCAAGACGCTCGCGCAGCTCGCGCACCTCCGTTAAGATCGAGAGCACCTGATCGTGCATACGGTCGGCGCGGGCGTTTGCCTCGCCGTTCTGGCGCACTAATTTGGCGTTCAGCTGAAAGAGTGTGGCGTTATCCTGCAAGAGTGCCTCGTAATTGCCGCGGCTGACCTGCAGCTGCGCGCGGAGTGCCTCGTTTTCGCCGCGCAGGAGGTTTGCCTCGTAGGTGTCGCCCGTGGGGTCAGTGGCGCTGATGTATGCTTCAAGCTCCTTGATGCGCTCCTCGCGGTGCATCACGCGCGCGCTGTAATCCAGTGCCGAGAGAAGAGCCGCCTCGGTTTTGGTGCAGGAGCTGCCGCCTGCGGTAAGGGCGCGGATCTGACGGTCAAGCTCCGCAACTGCGGTATTGACAAGCTCGGGTGTTTCGTCGCAAATAATATTCATTTGCACGTCTGCGATGGTAACGGAAAACTTTTGCTTCATATATTTTGACCTCCTTTTTGCAAAATCCTCTTGCAAGGCGCGGGATTTTGCGCTATAATGATATATATCCATTTTCTATTATAATATAAAACTGCGAAAATTTCAAATACTTTTTTTAAGGAACGTAAAAAATATGTCTTTACTGAAAAATTGCAAGCGTATTGTCTTAAAGATCGGCTCGTCTACCCTCACGCACGACGAGGGGCACCTTAATTTAAGAAGGATCGAGTCGCTTGTGCAAACGCTTTCTGATTTTAAAAACGCAGGCAAGCAGGTGGTGCTGGTTTCCTCGGGTGCGGTGAGCGCCGGGGTGGCGAAGCTGGGCACACACCGCCCGACCTGCACGCGCGAAAAGCAGGCAATGGCGGCAGTGGGGCAAAGCGAGCTGATGAAGCTTTATTCCCGCTTTTTCTCGGATTTCGGGCACACGGTGGCGCAGATCCTTTTAACAAAGGACGTTATCGACAATCCCGAGCGCCGTGCGGCGGCGGAGGATACCTTTAATACCCTGCTTGAAATGGGGTGCGTGCCGATCGTTAATGAAAACGACTCCATTTCCACCGAGGAATTAAATTTCGGCGGTAACGACACGCTCTCGGCGTACGTTGCGCTGGTTTGCCACGCCGATCTGCTCATCAACCTTTCGGACGTGGACGGACTTTACGACAGCGACCCGCGCAAAAATCCCGAGGCAAGGCTGCTTGACCGCATTGCCGAGATCAGTGAGGACGTGATGAAAATGGCGGGCGGTGCCGGCACCGAGCGCGGCACGGGCGGTATGGCAACCAAGCTCGCGGCGGCAAGGATCGTGACGGAGGCGGGGATCCCCATGTTTATCGTAAACGGCAAGGAGCCGCGCGTGCTCTACGACCTGCTCGACGGCGGTCATATCGGTACGTATTTTGAGGCGAAAAAGCGCTGTGTCTGAAGACATGGGGCTAGCCGAAAGGATATACTTAACAAAAAGCAGACCTGCAATTTTGCAGGTCTGCTTTTTTGATCATTTGCCCTTTTCAAGCTTTGTCAGCAATTTTATCATCGGTAAAATGAGAAATCCTGCGCACAGCCTTCCTCCGGGAGGAAGGTGGCACGCGATAGCGTGACGGAAGGAGCCCTCTTTTAAGGTGATCTCTTTTCCAGCTTCAAGAGGAGCTTGACGAGGGGCAAAATGAGAAATCCTGCGGCAAAATTGCCTGCGGCGTGCAGGAGATCGAAATAAAATCCCGCGGCGATCCATGTGAGCATGCCCTCAAGGGTAAGACGCGCGAGAAGCGCGTAAAGCGGCGCGTAAAGCACGCCGAACAAGAGCCCGTGCAGCGTGCAAACGCCAATATACGTGGCGGCGGCAACGGCAGGCTTCATGCGGCGTGGCAGGAGCATCACCACCGCCCACAAAATCGTCCAAACGTAAAGGTAAGGTGCCATGAAGGGCGAGAAGCCGCCAAAGAGCAGTGAGAGCAGCACGAAGATGTAAATGGGGATCAGCGCCTTTGCGCGATAGACCACGGTGATGGCAGTGATGAACATGGCAATGAGGTGAATGTTCGGTGCCCACTCAAGGAGGAGCTTTGAGCAGTACATCAGCGTGCCAAGCATGGCGAAAACCGTGATTTCGTGCACCGTCAGGGCACTTTTTTTGCGTTTTGGCTTGCTTTCGCGCGCCAATTCGGCTTGCTTGTTCATGCTGTTACCACTCGCTGACGGTTCTGGTCAGCTCGTATTGCTCGCCGTCGGCGATCAAGGTACTCTTGGCACCCAGTGTATCCTCGCCGTTTTTGGTGATCGCCCAATAGGTCTTGTCGGTGTCGTAATCGGCAATAATGCCGTTAACTGCCTTGATATACAAGCCAAACGCGCCCTCGGTACCCGAAATGAGCGAGTGCTCGACAAGTGCATCCTCTAAATTTTCCTTGTCGGTGTGAATGGTGAAGGTCAGCTCCTGACCGTCGGCAACCACCTTGACGGTAATGGTCTTGGCGCCCTCGCCAAGCTCGGTGTTTCTGTCGTAAACGGCGGTATTCCACGCGCCTGTTTTGTCGACGTCAGCGCAGGCGGCGAGGGTGAAAATGGCGGCGAGTACCAGCAAAAGCAGGGTGACGGTGCGCAAAAAGTGTTGTTTTTTCATTTGTTTTTTCCTCTTTTCTTGTTTTTGTTTGATACAAATGAGGAATACAAAAAAGCCCTCCTTTGACCTCACGGTCAGGGGAGAGCACGCCCAAAAAACGCACCGCCGCAGTGCGTGTTGCCGTACCCTCTCCGTTTGCCCGAGAGCGCTTTTGCGGCACAAGACGATGAGCATTCCGACTGAAAGCTACCCGTTAGGGCGCTTATCACGGCAATGGCTGTTGTGGCGGATTTACACCGCGCTTTCCTCATCCCCGCGCGAGCGCTATGCACTCTCGCGGTTGGGCGGTGAGCCTTGCCCCCACCCCGAATTGTGGTTCTTCAAATTGTATGTGCCTATTATAGCACGCGGCTTGACAAAAGTCAACGAAAAAGCTAAAATAAATGATAGAAAAAGAAGGGGGCGTTCTTTATGATCTATACCGTTACCTTTAATCCCGCGCTGGATTACAGCATGCACGTGCAGGGGCTTTTGCTCGGCGCGACCAACCGTTCCTCGCGTGAGGCAATGGTGTTTGGCGGCAAGGGCATCAACGTCAGCGCCGTGTTAACAGCACTCGGCGTGCCCGGCGTGGCGCTTGGGTTTGTCGCGGGCTTCACGGGTGAGGCACTGCTTGAAATGCTAAAAGAAGCGGGCATTGTGGCGGATATGATCCGCTTGCCCCACGGCATGACGCGCATTAACGTGAAGCTAAAGGGCGAGGTCGAAAGCGAGATCAACGCCACAGGCCCCGCCATTGACGAGGGTGCGCTTGCGGCACTGATGGAAAAGCTTGCGTGTCTTACCGCGGGTGATACGTTGGTGTTATCGGGCAGTGTGCCGCCCTCGCTATCGCGCGATATTTACCAAAAAATTGCGGCTTCCCTTTCAGATCGTGGGGTGCGCGTGGTGCTTGATGCCGAAAGGGATCTGCTCCTCCCAATGCTTCCTTACCGTCCCTTCCTCATCAAGCCCAACAAGCGCGAGCTCGCCGACATGGTGGGCAAGGCGCTTTCCTCGCGCGACGAGATCGTGTGCGCGGCGAGAGAATTGCAGGCAATGGGTGCGCAAAACGTGCTCGTGTCGCTTGGCGGCGAGGGGGCGTTACTACTTTCCGAGGCGGGTGAGGTCCTCTTTGCCGAGGCGGTCGGAGGCAAGCCCGTTAACACCGTCGGGGCAGGGGATTCGACGGTTGCGGGATTCCTTGCGGGATATGAAAAAGGGATACGGTACGCCTTTTCCCTTGCGCTTGCCGCAGGCGGTGCCACCGCCTGCCGCGAGGGTCTTGCCACGGGCGAGGAGATCGCAAGGCTTCAAAAAGAGGTCGTCATTCAATAATAATATTGAAAAGGCAGTCGCCGATCGGCGACTACCTTTTTATTTTGGTAAGCACGGGTGATTTGTCAGCGCCCCTGCGGGGTTTTGTTGCCGTATGTGTGTCGGGGATCGCGGGCTCCTCCACCCGCTTGTGCGGGAGCCCCCTCCCGGAGGGAGCCAAGGAGGGACGCGGTTGATTGCGTTGCCGTATGTGTGTCGGGGATCGCGGGACATTCGTGAATGTCCCCTACGAGGAATGGTTGAGGTGCCGCAAGAAGCCACCCTCCCGGAGGGAGCCAAGGCGGGACGCGGTTGATTGCGTTGCCGTTTGTGCTTCGCCGTGTGCGGTTAACGACAAAATAGCGGCGGTGTGTTACCATACAATCGTCCCAAATATAGAACGATAGGAGGACAAAACGCGCAAAGAACGCGCAAAGAACGTGCAAAGAATGCACAAAGAACGCACAAAGAATGTGCAAAGAATGCGCAAAGAATGCGCAAAGAATGCACAAAGAATGTGCAAAGAATGCGCAAAGAATGCGCAAAGAACGCGCAAAGAACGTGCAAAGAACGTGCAAAGAACGTGCAACGAAAGGAGAGAGAAAATTTTGAAAAACACAAATCTTGAGGCGGGATTTTTGATCCTTGAGGATTGGATCCCCATATTCCGTGAATTTTCGGCAAGGGAGCTGAAGGAGGTGCTGATGGCGCTGATCGACCTGCAGAAAAAGGGTACGCCGCTGCCCGAGTTTTCCGCAAAACGTACCAGAATGGTAGCGGGAATGATGGGTAGAGCGATCAAGCGCCGCTTGGCGTCCTCCGAAGGCGGAAAGAGGTCGGCACAGGTGCGCCTTGGCAAGAGCGGCGAGGAGGAAAATGCCCCGGAGGAGGAGCATTGCTCGGAGGGTAACTCGGAGGTTGGCTTGGAGGTTAGCTCGGAAGATACTTCGGAAGCTACTTCGCAAGGGAGTTCGGAGCAAAGAAAAGAAAAGAAGAAAAAAGAAGAGAAAAGTAAAGAAAAGTACAGTAAAGGAGAGAGGGGGTCACCCGAGGCGACACCCCAAGCGGTGGCGGACGTAGCCTCCACCGCCATCAGCTCCGCGCCCGAGGTGGGCGCAGAGCTACCCCCACCCCCTGTGTGTGAGTGTGGAAAGGAGGAGCTCGATTTTTTGCAAAAGCAGGGCGTTCCGCCCCTTTACTTGCGAGCGCGGTGGGAGCGCGCGGTGCAGACGGCAAGTGAGTACGGCAGATCTCCCGTTGGCGTGATCCTTTCGTGGTGGTGGCAGGATCTTGCCGAGGGCGCGGGGGAGAAATACCTCGGCAACGGTGTCGGCAAAGAGCGAGGGGCAAGCTATGACATTGACGATTTTTTTGGCGTGGCGCTCAAGAACACCTATGTAAGAGAGGATCATCCAAGCTCGTCCTAGGCATTGCGCAAGCGGGGGCTTGCCCGCGGCGGGGGCAAAATTTTGCCAAATTTCGTCAAAGGTGTGAACTTTTTTCGCCGTTATTGACAAAGGGACTATAAAAATTATATAATAAGCTTGTATATTAGACCTTCCGTCATCGTTTTGGCGGCGTGCCCCTTGGCATGACGGCTTCGTTACTTCTCGCAAAAAACCAAACAGGAGGATCCCTTTTATGAGTAAAAAACCCGAACGGCAAGCGTTTGGGGCAGGATACGCGGCGCTTGCCGCCACGGGCGCTTTGATGCTCGCGACAGCGCTGCTGTTTATCCTTGGCAGCACGGCGATCTACAAGCCGTTTTTCCTGCTTGCCCTCTTACTGCTGCTGCCCGCGGCAGTCAATTTACTGCTGCTTTTGCCCCTGTGGCTCACAAAGCGCGCGCGCCGCAAGGATGCGCCCGCTGACCCCGAGGGAGAGCTGCAAACGCAAAAAAAGCGCGGCATCGGTGCCATGTTCCGTCGCGCGTCCGTCGCTGTCGGCGGCTTTTTCACGCATTACCGCACGGCGTTAACGACGCTTGTTGTTGTGGTGGCGGCGATTTCGGCAAATATCTTTTTCTGGCGCTTCGCGAAGGCGGAGTATGCGTCAACACTGCTGTCCTTTTACATGGCGGTGGTGCTGCTCGTCCTTTCGGTCTTGTTCGTGGTGCTCGGCAAATGGTGCAAGCACGCAACGCCCGACACGGGAAAGGATGAGGCGCAGGCAAGCGCCGCGCGCTATGAGGTGGCGCTCATGCGCAATCTGCAAGCCGCCTCGGTAATGGGTGCGCTTGTCACACTCCTTGGTGCCGCGACCGTCGCGCTCCGTGTGCTTGGCGTTTTTGACCCGAGCCGTGTGCTTGTCGCGGTGGCTGCTGCTTTGATGATCTATCAAACCGTATTTTTCGGTATCTCGCTGTTCGTGGTCTTGATGCGCAGGGAAATGCAGGTGGCGCCCGAGATCATGGCACCCGTGCCCGGTGTGCGTTACGGCAACCTCGGCGTGCTTGATTATCTTGAAAAGAACACGGGCATCAGCATGCGCTCGCTTTGGAGCATTCGAATGATCGGGCGCACGATTCCGTATGCCTTTCTTTTCTCGGTGCTGCTGTTGTGGTGCGCGACGGGTATTGTGATGGTCGGGTCCGACCAGCAGGGTGCGCATTATCATTTCGGCAAGCTCGGCGAGGAGCCGCTCCAGCCGGGGCTTCACATGACGCTTCCGTGGCCCTTTGACGAGGTAAAGGTTTATAATACCAAGACCGTGGAGAAAATGACGGTCGGCTACGTGACCGAAAAGGAGGGCGACAACCTCTGGACCGAGGCACACGGGGCGGAGGAATACCGCCTGCTCGTTGGCGGCGGCAAGGAGCTGGTATCGATCAACCTGCGCGTGGAATACCGCATCGGCGATCTTTACCGCTATCTTACCTGCACGGGCGCGCCCGAGCTGTTGATGAGCGCCTCCTCCTACGAGATCGTAACGGCGCACACGATAGGCGCGGATCTTGACACGCTCCTGTCGGTTGACCGTACCGCATTTGGCAACACCTTTAAGGAGGAGCTGATGCGCGAAATGGAGCGCTTTGGCACGGGTCTTGAGGTCGTTTCCGTGGTGCTGGAGAGCATCCACCCGCCCGTTGAGGTCGCCGAGGCATACCAATCGCTGATCAGCGCGGGCATTGACGCTGACCGCCTGCTTCTTGAAGCCGAGGCGTACGCGGGCGAGCGCATTGAATGGGCGCACGTCAACTTTACGACCGCCACGGCGCTGGCAAGGATCGAGCAATACGAAAAGGTCGCGGATGCCGAGGCGGCACTCGCGGAATTTATGGCGAGCGTGGAGGCGGATAACTCCAATTCCGACGCGTACCGTTACTACAAGTACCTGCAGGCGCTAACGGGCGCTTACCGTGGCTCAAAGCTCATTATCGTGGGTGACGGTGTGGATCAATCAAACATTTATATCGGCAATATCGGAGGCTAAATATGAACAACGAAGAGAAGAACATAAAGAGCAAGGAGGGTAGCTCCCGCTTTGCGAAAATTGCCGCGAGAGTGGCAAAATACACAACGGCGGCAATCGTTTTACTGCTGCTTTTCTGGTTTGGCTTTACCCATACCGTAAGGGAGGGCGACTGTGCCGTGGTGCTGCGCTTTGGCGCGGTGCGCGAGGAGATCACCGAGGCGGGGCTTTACATGAGGCTTCCGTGGCCGTTTGAAAAGGTCGTGTCCTACGACGCGCGCGTGCAGTACATCGAGTCCGACAAGCTGGAGACCACCACCAAGGACAAGCGCAATATCATCATGCAGTCCTTTGCGGTCTTTGAGATCAGCGATCCCGTGCTTTTCCATAACAGCGTGGGCGCAAAGGGAACGGTCGAGTCCTACATTAAGGATCAGATCTTCAGCGCCACCAACAGCACGATGGGCGCGTTCCCCCTCTCGGCGCTCGTGTCGCTTGAAAGGGAGGAGATCAAGATCGACGAGATCGAGAACGAGATCTTTACCCGCGTGCAGGAAAATTGCCTGCAGAATTACGGCGTGAGCGTGCTTGACGTGAGCATTATGCGCCTGTCACTGCCCGAAAACAATCTCGAGAGCGTGTTCGAGCAGATGCGCGCTGACCGCGAAAAGGATATTTCGATCATTATTGCCAACGCCGAAAGGGAGGCAAACAAGATCAAGACCGATGCCGAGACCGAGGCATCGAAGATCATGGGCGAGGGCGTGACCGAGGCATCGAAGATCAAGGCGGAAACCGAAAAAATGGTGGCAAGCCTTTACGCCGAGGCACAGAGCGCGAATATCGAGCTTTATAAGTTCCTCAAAAATCTTGACACGATCGTCGCGTCCGTCAACAGCTCTACCGTGCTGATCGTCAAGGCAAACGAATATCCCTTCAACATCCTCACCGAATACTCCAAGTACATGGAGATCGAGGGTGACAAGACCGTCGTGCGTGACCTTACCTACATTCTCTCGCAGCTTGACGAGGCTGACCGTAACGCCCTCGTGACGGCTGTGGGAGCGCTCATTGAGGATGCCGCCGCCAAGGGTGGCATCACCATGCCGTAAGGAGGCGCCGATGAAGAAGAAAACACTATTTTCCGATATACTCGAAACCGTGACCAAGTATTTCCTTGTGCTTGTCGTGGTGGTGCTCATCGGCATCTTCTTTTCGGGTATGCGAAGGGTTGAAACGGGCAACGTCGCCGTGGTGCTTCGCTTTGGCAAGCTGGTGGGCGATACCCCCGAGGAGCAGATACACGACCCTGGGCTTCTCTTTGCCTTCCCCTATATCATTGACGAGGTCGTTATGATCCCCGTCGGCAGCGTGATGGAGCAGAGCATCACCACGCACTACACCGACCCCCAAGAGATCGATTCGACCGCCAAGGGCGGCTACCTCATTACGGGTGACAGCAGCATTGCCACCGTGTCGGCATCGGTCAAATACATGATCAGCGACCCCGTGGCTTACGCGCTTTCGGTCGCCAACATAGAGGGGCTGATCAACGGCTCGGTCAGCAACGCAATGCAAAACGAGGCGGCACGGCTTGACGTTGACACGCTTCTGACGAGCGGCAAGGATGCCTATGCGGCAGCGGTGCTTGCCCGTGCGAATGAAACGCTGAAGACCGTGGGCGCCGGCGTGACGATCACCGCCGTGGAGCTGACCAGAGTCGGCATGCCCGAGGAGGTGCGCGAGGAATACGAGGCGGTCAATGCCGCCGTGGTGGAGGCGGCGACCATGCTGTCGCGCGCCGAGCAATACCGCGAGCAGATCCTGCCCGCCGCCAATATTGCTAAAAATAACGAGATCTCTGCCGCCCGCTCCGAGTATTCGAGCAAGGTGTCTGCCGCCAATACCGATCTTGCCGAGTTTTGGGGTATTTTTGAGGAGATCAACGCAAAGCCAAAGGAGGAGCAAGCCGCGGCGCTTGATTACGTCCGTGCGCGCGTTTACTCCGACAAGGTGCTCAAGGTGATGCAGACCATCGGCAGGGTCTACGTGGTTGAGGATGGCGATAACAAGATCGTCATTACACCGTAGACGGGGGTGTAAAATGGAGCATATTGATCAAATGGGACGCCGCAGTCTTGAGGCGCTTTCCCGTGACAATCTGACCAACGCAGGCAGGAAAAAGCTCGCGGTTGACATCGTTTGCGGTGCCGTGACGCTTTCTTGCTTGTTCGTTGGCTTGATCTATACCTACCTGCTTGGCGGTGCGTATGAAATCCTGCCCCAGCTGCTCTACTTTTTGGGAGCGCTGATCGAGGGCGTGCCCGTGATCCTTGCGGGCGTGAAGGGTATTTTTACCAAAAATCTTACCAACGCTATGGAGATTCTCGTCGGCATTGCCGTGGTGGCGTGCATCTTTAACGGCGAGCTGATCCTCGCGCTCTTGATCCCCCTTGTCCTCAACGTCGTGCATATTTTAGAGGAGCGCAGTATCATGGGCGGGCGCGACGTCATTGAGGGTTTGAAGCAAATGCAGCAGACGACCGCGCTTTTACTTGACGGTGACGTTGAGAGGGAGGTCGAGGTGGCGGTGCTTCGCGTCGGTGACCTTATTGTCGTGAGAGCCGGCATGGGCTTTCCCATTGACGGCGAGGTCGTCGCGGGCGAAAGTGACGTTGACCAAAAGTCCCTGACGGGCGAGCCACAGCCCGCGCACGTCAAGGTCGGCGATGCCGTGTTTGCGGGCACCGTGAATCTCACGGGCAGAGTGGTGATCGAGGTCAAAAAGGAGCACGTGGATACCTCCTTTTCTAAAATTCTAAAGCTTCTTGAGGAATCCGAGGGCATTTCGGTGCCCGAATCGCGCCTGACTGACCGCTTCCTTGGTTATTATATCCCCTTCGTGCTTGCGGTGGCGGGTGCGGCGGCACTCCTTTCGGGGAGCATTGCCACGGCGATCGCCGTCCTTGTCGTTTCCTGCCCCTGCGGGCAGATGCTCGTCAGCTCCGCGCCTATGATCGCGGCACTGTCGGTGGCAACGAAGCGCGGCATTCTGATCAAAAATTCCAAGTTCATCGAGGAGCTGACCGAGGTCGATACGGTCGTCTTTGACAAGACGGGCACGGTGACGTGCGGCGAGCTTTCGCTCGGTGACGTGTTGCCGCTTGGCGATTGTACAAAAGAAAAATTACTGCTTGCCGCGGCGCGCGCGGCGAGCGGCTCTGTGCACCCCGTTTCCCGCGCCGTGATGGCAGCGGTGGGACAGGGAGCGCATTCTCCTCTTTCGCTTGAGATCAGCGAGATTTCGGGTGGCGGTGTCGTGGCGAGGGGCGAGGGATATACCCTCCTTTTTGGCAGGTGCGAGTGGATCGAGCGCGAGGGCATTGCTTGCCCCGCAGGCTTTGCCGAGGAGGCAGAGGGGAGCGTCAGCTTCGTTGCCGAAAACGGCGTTTTGCTGGGTGCGCTCTCGTTTTGCGATACTGTGCGCGATAACGCAAGGGATGCGGTTTCGGCGCTCCGAGAGATCGGTGTGTCGCACGCGGTGATCTTAACGGGTGACCGCGAGGCACCCGCCGCGCGTATTGCCGCCGAGATCGGTGCTGACGAGGTGCACGCAAGGCTCCTGCCGCAGGATAAGCTTGACCGCCTGAAGGCGCTTGCCGAGGGTGGTGCTACCGTCCTTGCCGTCGGTGACGGCATCAACGACGCATTGGCGCTCCGCGAGGCGCACGTCGGTATTGCCATGGGCGCAATGGGCTCGGATCTTGCCATTGATTCGGCGGATATTGCCCTGATGAACAATAACCTTGAAAACATTCCCTTCGTGGTGTCGCTTGCAACTAAAACGCGCCGCGTCATCTATCAAAATCTCGTGCTCTCACTCGGCATTACTGCTACCATGATGGCACTTTCCGCCCTTGGCGTGATCAGTGCGCTTGCGGGAACGATCCTCCATAACTGCGGCGCCTTTGCGGTGCTCCTCAACAGCTCAAGGATCTTGAAAAAGGGTGAATAAGACGGTACGTTACCGCGGATAAGGGTAAAAAGGGCACACGCCGTTTGCGTGTGCCCTTTTTATGTTCGCTTGTGCATCAACGGTAGCACTCGATATGTTTGCGTCGCAAACGTGATTTTGGGAGCGGACACGGTTTTGCAATGGTGCAAAAGCCTCCCTCCGCACGTCGAGTTTGCTGTGCAAACATCGCGGGGGACCGCGGAGTGGTGGAAGGAGAGTGCGTTTTCAAATCAAAAAAGGCTCCCTTTACGAAAGGGAGCCTTTTGGTTATTGCGTTTTGCGGATCAAAGCTCGACAAACACGTGGTCAATGGAGGAGCGCTTGGCGGCAAGGCAGAGTCTTGCGCTGAAGATGCCCTCCGAAAGGGGTGCCATGGAGGTTTCTTCGCCCTTCATGACGGCAAGGAAATTGTCGGCAAGACGAATATCTCCGCCGCCGTGACCGCGGTCGGGGGCGCTGATGGTATACTCCTCGGAAATGACCTCGCCGTGGCGCCAGACGTTGATCTTCTTTGATACCCAGTCAAATTCCAGCGTGCCCTCATAGCCAATGAGGCGCGCGCCGCGCTTGGCGGCACCGTTTCTGGTGACGAAGTTTTGCGTGTAAACCACGTGCATGCCGCTTTCGTACTCGACGATGCAGCTGCCGCTATCCTCAATGTTCACGTCCTTCGCGAAGCAGCAGTGGCAAGCCTCGGGGGCGGGCAGGAGGTGCTTGTCGTGGTTGGCGTTATAGACCTTGGGGCTTTCGGGACAGGTGTTTTTCTCCGCGCAGTCGGCACACATCAGCCCTGCGGGCTTATCGCCGCCGTAGACGGTGTGCGAGAACGCGGCGCAGATGCGAACGGGCTTGCCGCCGTTATTTAAAAGATGGCTGATGTAGTCAAGGTCGTGCGTTGCCTTTTGGAGCCACTGACCGCCCGTTTCGCGGTCCTCGCGGTACCATTTGTGGTAGTAGCGGTGACCGTAGGGGACGTTGTTATATGCCTGCACGTGCTGAATTTTACCGATCTTGCCCGAATCGACGATCTCCTTGACCTTTAAAAAGACGTTGGAAATGCGAAGCGGGAAGGACACCACGGTCTTTTCGTTCATCTGCTTTTCGATGGTCGAGAGGAGCGCCAGATCCTCCTCCGTGGTGGAAACCGGCTTTTCAAGAAAGAGGGGGATGTCGTATTTTGCCACCAGCAGGGCGTATTTTGTGTGAAGTGTGCAGCGCGTGCCGATCAGCACGCCGTCAAGCTGCTCGTTTTTCAGCATTTCCTCGGCATCGGTATAAAAATTCACGCCCTCGTAGCCATTTTCCTCTGCCTTTTTCTTAACCGCGTCGGTCGCAGGGTCCATGACGGCAACGAGCTTTGCCTCGCCGCTTTCGACCAATTTATCCACAATACCGCCAATGCGGTTGCCGTAGCCAATAACACCAAACTGTAGCATATCTGTTCTCACTTTCTAAGGTTTTTATAAAGTATAGCACACAAACGAGGATTTTTGAAGATGACAAACTGCCTTTTTTTAGCACAAAACTGCTATTGACAACGGGTGTGCTTTCTGCTACAATAGGCGTGAGGTGATGATATGCAGATCAGCAGTGAAAAGATTTCCACGCGCTTTCTTGAGATCAATAACTGTAACGTACAAAAGCTAAAGCAAAAGCGCACTACAATCCTGCGTGAGAGAGGGCGTGTTGACTATTATATTTTATACGTCCTGCGCGGGAGCTGCGAGGTGCTTGATAGCGGTCGGATCTATACCGTTGGTGCGGGAAATCTTATTTTATACGCCCCCGGTGAGCGGCAGGAGTACCGCTTTACGGGCGAGGAGGATGCCGAAACGGCGTTTGTGCACTTCAGCGGCACGGCGTGTGAGGAGATTTTGACAAGCTGCGGATTTTTGGGGCGGCGCGTTATTTTCATCGGTGACGGAAAGCCTGCGCGCATTATCCGCGATACGGTGGAGGAATTTTGCCTCAAAAAGCCGTTTTTTGAGGAGCAGACGGCGGCACTTTTTCTGCACTTTCTCTCGGTGGCGGCGCGCCGCGCCTCTTATCACGAGGAGGGCGTGAACGTGGGGCTGCAGCACAGCGTCGATGAGGTTTTGCGCTATATGCACACGCACGCGGGGGAAAACCGCGACGTTGCCTTTTTTGCCGCAATGTGTCACCTCAGCGAGGGGCGCTTTGCGCACGTTTTCAAGAGCTGCACGGGCGCATCGCCCAAGCAATATATGATCAAGATCAAGGTCGCGCACGCCGAGCGCCTGCTTGCGACCACCAACCTCACGCTCGCGGAAATTGCCGAGGCGGTGGGCATTGAGGACCTTAATTATTTCAGCCGCTTGGTAAAAAAGCACACGGGCAGGTCGCCGCGCGAGCTGAGATAAACGCCAAATGGGAAATGACGGACCGCCGTGCGAAACGCCCTCTTGGCGATCACATTTTTATTTTTGCGTATGGAAGCCCTTGTGTCGCGCGCACCTGGCGGTGGGCTGGTAAGGGTCGGTTGATCCGTCGGTTATCAATCATAGATGCGGGCGATTCGTGAATCGCCCCTACGGATTGACGGTTTTGTCATCATTTGTAAATCGTGGATGCGGGCGATTCGTGAATCGCCCCTACGGATTGACGGTTTCGTCATCGTTTATAAATCATAGATGCGGGCGATTCGTGAATCGCCCCTACGGATTGATGGTTTTGTCATCGTTTGTAAATCGTGGATGCCCTTTGGGCAACACCTCATCCCCCGCAAGCGGTCCCCCTTCCCCTTAGGGGAAGGCAAGGGTTTGTTGCGTAGCCGTTTGTAGGTTGAAAAAGCCTCCCTTGTCGTAAAATAAAGAAGCCACGGCTTCTTTTTGAAGAATGCAAAGCATTCTTCTGTGGAGGGGGACCACGGAGTGGTGGAGGAGTAGTCCGAGCCCCACCGCCCCTACGCTGGGCAGTGAAGGGGTGGCTGCTTTTTCTACGCCTCCCTTGTGCAAAGGGAGGGGGACCACGGAGTGGTGGAGGGATTGTTTCGGTGCCGTATGATGGTCGTGGACGCCTTTGGCGACACCTCATCACCCGACGTTGTCGGGAGCTTCCCCTTGAGGGGAAGCCTTCGGTAGGATGCGGTTGGTTGCACACCTTACGGTGAGAAAATTTGGCGTTTTTGTTGAAAACAACAGGCGCTTGTGCTATAATACACGTAACACTTTATATTCTGGAGGCATACAATGATCTACACACTCAAAAACGAAAAGCTGACGGTCGGAATTTTGGACGTTGGCGCGCAGGTAGCGTCTGCCGTATCAGCGGACGGCTGCGAATATATCTGGCAGGCAGACCCCGCCTTTTGGGGCAAGCACGGTCCTGTGCTTTTCCCCATTTGCAGCAGCCTTTTTGAGGGGAAATATACCTACAAGGGCAAGACCTATGAGCTCGGCAAGCACGGCTTTGCCAAAATGATGGCGTTTGAGGGCGAGCAGACAAGCGACACCTCCGTGACCCTTACCCTTACCGACAGCGACGAAACGCGCGCGGTCTATCCCTTTGCCTTTTCTCTTAAGGTCACCTACACGCTAAACGGTGACACGCTTGACTGCCACGTGGTGATGAAAAACGAGGGCGAGGACGTGATGCCCGCAACCTTTGGCCATCACCCCGGCTTTAGCCTGCCCCTTGGCGGCGAGGGCGATTTTTCGGACTACTGTCTTGAGTTCAGCGAGTCCTGCGCCCCTCGCGCGGTCGTTTTTGACAAGGATTTTTACGACAGCGGCGAGCGCGCGCCTTATCCTCTTGAGGACGGTCGCCGTATGCCTCTTTCGCATGAGCTTTTTGCCATTGACGGCATCTTCCTTGCGGGTATGGCAGAGGCAGTGACGCTTCGCTCCCCGAAGGCGAGCCACGCCGTGACCGTTTCGTACGGTGACGCGCCCTATCTTGGCATCTGGTCCTCCGCAAACCAAGGCAAGTTCCTTTGCATCGAGCCCTGGTGGGGCATGGCATCTGCCGCGGGCGTTTCGGATATTATGGAAAAGAGCTGTATGTTCCATCTTGAGGGCGGCGAGGAGAAGGCGCTTTCAATGGCAATGCGCTTTCATTAAGTGGGGTACGGTATGAGAATTTCAACCGAGATCGGCTCTGCCACAAAGCACGTGGGCGAGGAGCGCGCCGTTGAGCTGGTCGCGCGTGCGGGCTTTGACGCGTGGGATTTTTCCATGTGCGCCATGTTCGCGCACGAGAGGGGAACCGATCATCTTCTTGACAGCGACCACCCCTTGCGCGGCGCGGAGCCCCTCAAATTCGCGCGACGCTTAAGGCAAATCGGGCTTGATAACGGCATTGTCTGCAACCAATCGCACGCGCCCTTTCCCGTCAGGATCGGCGCGATCCGCGACTGGCTGAGGCACGCGCTCGAGTGCACCGCCGAGGCGGGCGGGTCGATCTGCGTCATACACCCGAACAACAACCTCTCCGCTGAGGAAAACGCCGAAATGTACGCGGAGCTTCTCCCCTTCGCGCGTGGGTGCGGGGTACGCATGGCGACCGAAAATATGTGGAATAAGAACAAGGAAACGGGTGAGATATTGCCCGCCGCTTGCTCGTCGCCAAAAAGCTTTCTTGACCATATTCGCGCGGTCAACGACCCGTATCTTGTTGCCTGTGTTGATATCGGTCACACCGAAATGAAGGGCGTTGACACCTCGGCGGTTGAAATGCTCCGTGCGCTTGGTCCCTTTGTGCAGGCGCCTCATATCCACGATAACGATAAGATCAACGATTCGCACCAGATTCCGTTTTCCATGGCGATCGACTTCGCGCCGATCGCGGCGGCGCTTCGCGAGATCGACTATCGGGGGTATTTTACGCTGGAGTGCAGCAATTATCTTAAGGAGTTTGACGCCGATATGGTAGAGGCGGGGCTCCTTGACCTTGCGCAGGCGGCAAGGAAATTTGCCGATATGTTTGAAGCGTGAGTGGGACCGCTTGGGGCTTGCGCGGATCAAAAGGCACACGGATAATTGGCTTTTAAAAGCTGCTTTCACTTATTTCTCATTGGTGAATGAAGGCAGCTTTTTTTTATAAAAATTCGCCACGGCATTTTTCCTTCCTATTTATATTATGCGCGAACACACATGAATTTTTATTTCGGCATCCGATTTAGCTTGTAAGTCGGATCGTAGCCATGTCGTTCTGTGAGCCAAGGAGTTG
>JAZOSR010000028.1:0-3265 GCA_045657225.1 Eubacteriales bacterium
CGTCCTTACCCACAAGCTTGATCTTCGTTTTGCTGACCTCGACACGGTAGGCACCGTCCTTTTTGATGGTGGGGTCAACGATATAGGTAATGGCGCGGCTCGTTTTCGGCTTTGCGGTGTAGCCGACCGACACGTTCATCGATACGAAGAAATAGTCCTGCAGATCTCTGCCTACTCTTTGCAAAAACTTGTTGTCGGCAGGCACGACGATCGACCAATCGCCCGTGACCTCGATCTGGTTTTCACCAAGCGGCTTTTCGACACGGCGATTTTTCTTATGTACCTCACCGAGGCGCATTTTAAATTCGTAATTCAGTTCGCTCATAATTTCTCCTTTTACACGCAGGCATTGAAAGCATTTTTACTTGTGCATTTAGTTCTGCGCTAAATTGAAGGTGCGTTTGGTTAAGAAGGGTCGGTCATGTTTTGCCAAACTCCTCTTGGATAGTCCATGAGGGTCGCGTTCTTCACACAGCCGTTTGCCTCAAGCTCGGGGATGTCGTCACAGAGGATGCGCGCCATGTGCGCGAGCTTCCATTCAAGGTGCTCGACGTCGCAGTAATATTCAAGCGAGGGCTCAAAGCCAAGGCGCGAGTCAAAGTCGGCAAGCGGTATGGTTGCCTTTACGTTCTCGATCTCAAGCGCCGCGATCTCGCGCAGCTCCGCAATGATCGGCGCAAAATCCGCGCCTTCGGCAAGCATTGCCTGCTTTAAGAGATACCAGCGCTTTACAAGGTGCGTGGTATAGCAGGCTCTGCCCATAAACTCACCGATGCCTGCAATGCGCTGTGCCTCGTCGCGCTTGTGCGCGGCGACCCTCGGCAGAATTGCCTTGAGGATCTCGGCACCCTCAAGGAAGAGGTCGTATGCTTTCTTTAACAGGCGCATTTCGCCCTTGAAGGTCTCGGGCTTGCCCTCCTGATGCAACGGGTAGCTGTAGTTCGGCTTGCAGATGTAGTTGTTGCCGAAGTGCGCGCCCTGCGCAAAGGGAATGACGAGCTTGTGGTCGTTGAAGAGCACGAAGGGGTAGGAGGGACCGATACGCATCGGGCCGTATTGGTCGGAGTTGGTGGAAAGCACGTATTTGATCGCCTCGCTGAAGAGCGCGAGACCCTTTCTCGCTTCTTCAAGGTTTTCTTTGCCCCAATCGCGTGCGATCAGCTTGTCGATGATCGCCTTGCCGTCGGGCTTTTCCTCGGTGAAATATGCCTTGGCAAGATCCGAGATAAAGGAGGGGTAGAAGCCGTAGTGGTGAGAGTCCATCGAGCCGACAAGACCGTATTTTTCGTGACATTCGCGCATGTTTTCATAGCGCGTGAGCCACTGGTAGGGGCAGGGCTCAAAGGGTACCGTGCCGACGTCCCACGTAAGACCTCCCGCGTTGGTCATCGAGTAAAGCGGAATGCCGTTTTTCTTTGCCGCCTTTGCTTCACTGAGGAAATATTTGCCGGGGCCCGTGAAGAAGAGTGAGTAGTCACTTGTTCTTGCGGGTACGCCGTCGACCGTCAAATGCTCGCACATGGCGAAGGTTGCCTGCCAGCTGATGTCGGTGGGCATATGGTTGATGAGGTCAACGCGGATATCCTCGGGCTTCGAGCCCCAGTTATAGCTCCAGAAGACGAGGTCGGCATCGGGGCGCTCGCGGCGAATGATTTTTTTGACGAGATTCAGCCAATCGGGATAGTCGTTGCAGGGAAAGGCGCTCGGGTTGGGGAGCTTGGCGGGCTTGCCGTCGGGTCCGATGTTCGTGCCGCCAGCACCGCGCATCAGACCCGAGGTTCTGGGGTCCTTTGAGGGGAAGCCGACACTCTCGCCGACAAAGGTCACGCCCTTAAGTCCCGGGCACTTGCGGAAGAGGTCGCCGTAAAGATTGTCGTAAAATTCCTCCGCGCCCTCATCGTCGGGATGCTTGTAGCTGCGCATATAGCTGTAGGCATAGGTGTTAAGACCGTATTTCTCGGCACGGGCAATGAGGTCGTTGAAGTCGACAAAGCGCGTGGAGGCGCGGTTAACGGCGCGGGTGAAGAGCAAAATGGTGTTGATGCCCGCGTGCGCGATGGCATTCAGGTGCGCGTCGGAATACTCATCCTCGCCAAGACCCGAGTGGACCATGCGGCAACGGAAGATCGGCACACGTCGCTCCTTGCCGAGCTTCACGTAAGGTGCTTCCTCAAGGTTCATTAAGTCCTCAAGCAGGTAGCTTGCCTGCGCGGCGGCGCGCTCGTCCTTACCCACCAGCTTGATCTTCGTTTTGCTGACCTCAACGCGGTAGGCGCCGTCCTTTTTGATGGTGGGGTCAACGATATAGGTAATGACGCGGTTTGTTTTCGGCTTTTTGGTGTAGCCGACCTCCACGTTCATCGACACGAAGAAATAGTCCTGCAGATCGCGCCCGATCCCTTGCAAAAATTCGTTGTCCGCGGGTACGACGATCGACCAATCGCTCGTGACCTCGATCTGATTTTCGCCAAGCGGCTTTTCTATGCGGCGATTTTTTCTGTGTACCTCATTCAGGCGCTTTTTAAATTCGTAATTCAGTTCGCTCATAATTTCTCCTTGAATGCTTTGCCTAAAAAAACAATCTCAACGAGCCCACGGCAGCTTTCTGCCGTGGACACGCGACCGTGTTATGACATTTTGAGAATGCCAAAGCATGACACCGTGCGGTGCCGTCCTTGATCACACAAATTTGCCATAACAGTTACCTCCTATCAGGAGTGGATCGCCTCGTTGAGATATTGCAGAGATAATTTTGCCATTTCCTCGCCAAGCTGGGCGTTTGCCTCAGCGGAGCTCTTGGTAAACCAATGCTCGCGGTCGCCAAGGCGGGAAAGATCCACGCAGTCGGGATACAGCGCCATTAAGAGCGAGCATTCGTATTTGCCCGCGTGGTCGTAGCCCGTGGCGTTTTGCACGGCGGTGCTCATGGTGGGGATCACCTTGATCCAGGTGAAGGGGTTGTTCGCGCCCTCCAGCTGCTCGTAGTAGTTGGCGTAGGATTCGCTGCCCCACCAGCCCTGTCCCATGGTTTCCTCAAGGTATTCCATGGTGGCGCGCTTTGCCGCCATGCGGTAGCAAAGGGTCATGGGCATTTCGCTTTCCTGCTCAAATTGGTGGTGAATGACCACGTAAATGTTGCGGAAGCCCGCCGAGAGTAGGCTCTTAAAGGTGTAGTAAACATAATCCTCAAAGGCGCGCTCCTTGACGTGGACGGTGCCGCTTTTGGCGTCACCCAAAGTCGGATCGTAGCCATGTCGTTCTGTGA
>JAZOSR010000029.1:0-5768 GCA_045657225.1 Eubacteriales bacterium
GGGCATTGCCGACGCGGCGATTTCTTATTTTTTCTCCCCTACTCTCTGCCCTTTACACTCGCCTTCTCCCTTCTCCTCGCCCTCTTCTTTTCCCTTTTTCCAATCAAAGAAAAGCTTTAGGAGGACGGCAAGCAAGGGTCCTGCAAATACGCCCGCAACGCCAAAAATACTAATCCCCGCATAAAAGGCGGCAAGCATCAAAAGCGGATGAAGCCCAAGGCTCTTGCCAACAAAATGCGGCTCGATCACCTGCCGCACCACCGTGATAATGCCCCACACCACCAAAAGCCCCACGCCCCGTGCCACGTCACCGACCAAGAGGCAAAACAGTGCCCAAGGAATAAGCGCCGCACCCACGCCGAAGATCGGCAAAATATCAAGCATGGCAATCAAAAACGCGGGAAAGAGCACGTAGCGCACACGCAAAACAGCAAGTCCTATGACCAGTTCAAGAAACGTAATCAAAAACAAGAGAAAATACGCGCGCAAACACTTTAACAAAACGCCCCTTACCCTGCCGAAAATACGTGGCGCTCGATCCACCAAACGCTTCGGCAAAAGCGAGAGCAGGCACCCCGTAACATTCTCATATTCCGCAGCAAAATAAAAGCACGAGATCACCACCACAACAAGAAAGAAAATAATGCCCGGAAGCGCGCGCAAGAGCCGCGCGGCAAGGGCTGGCAGTGCCTCGCCAAAGGCAGATAGCCACCCGCGCAGCTGCTCCTCGATAAAGCGCGTGGGGTCGCCATCCTCACCAAAAAGGCGCGAAAAGATCGAAAAGCGCGACAAGCGCTCAAACACGCCGCGCAAAAAACGGAGCGCGCGCTCTATCCCTGCCGAAAAGCCGCCCTCATTAGAAAAGGCATTTTCCGCGGCACTTTGCAGCTCACCAAATACGCCAACGAGAAGCAAATACAAAAATGCGCCCACCAATATCAAAAAGCATAAGGTAAACGCCACCGCCACAACCCTTTCGGGCAGACGTGTTCGTGCGGCAAAACGCCTTGCAAAGGGGTGCACGATCGCGGCTACGCCAAATGCGAGTAAAAAGGGCAACAAAATGCCCGCCATCAAATTAAAAACGAGATAAAAGGCAAGAATCGCCCCCGCAACCGTTATCACGATCGCGGCGGCGTTTTTCCATTTTTGTTCTGTCATTGTGCGTATACCATCCTTTTTTGTTAGTATATCCGAAAAATCCCTTCAAATTACACGGTCATTTCCCCACGCAAAAAAAGAAGTATCTTTTTTTCCTCGCGCGACACCTTAACTTGCGTAAGACCCAAGGCGGTTGCCACCTGCTGCTGCGTGCAGTTTCGGTAATACCGCATCAAAAGGATCTTGCGCCACTCGGGCGGCATTTTCCCAATCGCCTCGGAAAGCGCAATACGGTCCGTGAGGATCGCGGGCTCGTTTTCGCTCTCGTCGTCCGTAACAAGGTCACCAAGCTCTCGCTTGTCCTCATCAAACAGCGTTTCAGAAAGAGAAACAACGGGACCCGTTGCGGCAATCGCCATTGCCACCTCCTCCTTTGTGGTACCGCAAAGCGCCGCAAGCTCGCCAACAGTCGCATCTCTGCCCTCACGTGCGGCAAATTCCTTGCCGCGCCTTGCAATCTCCCCTGCCAGCTGCTTATAGGCACGGCTGACGTGCACAGGGCCGTTATCACGCAAGGCGCGCTTTATCTCACCGACAATGAGCGGCACGGCAAAGGTTGAAAACGCCGTGCCGCGCGAGAGGTCAAAGGTGCGGATCGCGCGCAGCATCCCGATCGTGCCGATCTGCACAAGGTCCTCGTATTCGATCCCCCGCTCGCAAAAGCGAAGCGCCGCCGAGCGCACCAACCCCATATTTTCAAGGATCAGTGCCTCACTCGCCGCCTCGGCTACCGTGGCATTCTCGCTTTGCGCTTCAAGGAGCAGCTGATAATGCCGCTGTTTTTGCTTGTTTTCCTCCACCACGTCACCTCTCACTTACGAAGCAATGCGCTTGATCATGGTCACCACCGTTCCCTTGCCGACACGTGAGCCCACGTGAAGCCCGTCCATAAAATTCTCCATCACGGTAAAGCCCATGCCACTGCGCTCGTTTTCCGCATCGGTGGTAAAAAGCGGCTCGCGCGCACGCTTCACGTCGGCAATGCCGCAACCGTCATCACGCACGCTGATCACCACCGTTTTATCGGCAAAAAGCCTAATGCTTATGTAGATCTTGCCCTTTTTGACCCGATAGGCGTGCACGATACAGTTTGTTACCGCCTCCGACACCGCGCTTTTAATATCGGTCAGCTCCGCGGCAGTGGGGTCAAGCTCCGCACAAAACGCCGCTACAAGTGCCCTTGCCTTGCCCTCGTTTTCCGAAATAGCAGGCATGGTAATATCGATCCGATTGATTTCATTTTTCCTTGTATTATACATTTATCCTTCTCCTTTTCGTGCGATTCCGTCGATCTCCATAAACCGCTCCATGCCCGCAAGCCGCAAAATTTTCATAATACGCGCATTCGGGCGCAACAGCACCATCGTGCCGCCGATCTCGCGCATCAGCCGCAGTCGCCCCATTAAGAGCCCTAACCCCGAGCTGTCCATAAAATCAACGATCGAGAGGTCAACCAGCAAACGGCGCGGACGGTCCCGCATGATCATGTCGTCAAGCTCGCGCCGCAGTGACATGGCGTTATGATGATCGATCTCGCCGTAAAGCCGAACGATCAGGAGCCCGTCCTTTTTTCGCGCTTCAATTTGATAATACGTATGTAGCATTTGTTCACTTCCTTTTTTTCAAAGTCTAACACAAGCAAGGCAAAAAAAAGGTCGCAATGCGTCAGCCACACAAAAAATGTGTTGACACCTTGCGACAAAGATTTTAAAAAGCACCCCGACCAAAGGGTCGGGGTGCTTGCTTTTAGAAATTATCAGAAACAACGTCGTCCTTTCCGCCATCCTCGGGAATCAAGGTGGGATTAGTCTCCTCCGATGCGGCAATAATATCGCGGCTCATGGGGAAACGAATATCAGCATCCGGCTTGAGGTAATCAAATTTCATGTTATGCCTCCTAAAAGGTAAAATTAACTCTTATCAAATGAATTATACTACACTATTCCCAAAATGTCAATAGGAAACGCAAATTTTTTGATTATTTCTTCTCAGATGCCGCCACGATCTTTGCCGTGAGGTTGCCGGGCACGACCTCATAACCCGTGACCACGAAATCAAAGGAGCCGAAGCCCTTGGTCATGGCGCGAAGCGCGATCGGGTAATCAAGCAGCTCTGCCTTGGGGATAATGGCGTGCACCACGGTATAGCCCTTGCGGCAACCGCAGTGATCCATACCCATCACGCTACCGCGGCGCTTGTTAAGGTCACCCATAACGGTACCAACGAGCGACTCGGGCACGGTAATATCAAGGTTACCAACGGGCTCAAGCAAAACGGGCGCTGCCTGCTCAAGGCACTTCTTGTAGGCAAGCTGTGCGGCAAGCTTGAAGGAAAGCTCGTCGGAGTCAACGGCGTGGTAGGAGCCGTCGTAAAGGTCAGCGGCAAGCTGCACGAGCGGGTAGCCGTAAGCACCCTTCACCATTGCGTCCTGCAAGCCCTTTTCCACGGCAGGGTTAAAGTTCTTCGGCACAGCGCCGCCAACAACGGAAACGGTAAAGGTAAGTCCCTGCTCCTCTGCGGGTGCAAAGCGGATCTTGACGTGACCGTACTGACCAGAGCCACCCGTTTGCTTCTTATGCTTGCCCTCAACGTCCACGCGCTTGGTAATGCGCTCGCGGTACGCGATCTTCGGCTCTTCAAGCGTGACCTTCACGCCAAAGCGGCTTTCAAGGCGCGCAACCAGCACGGAAAGATGGGTTTCGCCCATACCGGAAATGAGGATCTGGGAGGTTTCCTTGTTGTTATCGTAGCGGAGCGTGAGGTCCTCCTCCAGCATCTTGGCAATGCTCTGGGACATCTTGCTCTCGTCCTTTGCGGTCAGGGGCATAATTGCCTTGGTCATGTAAGGCGTGGGGTAAGCAACCTGGCTGTAAACAACGGTGCCGCCGAGCGAGAGGGTGTCACCCGTCTTGGTGTCGGAGAGCTTGGCGATCATACCGATATCGCCACAGCAAAGCTCGTCAACCTCGGTCTGGGTCTTGCCGTTCATGACGTAGAAATGCGCAAGCTTCTCGGAGGTGCCCGTGCGTGCGTTTTTCAGCGTCATATCGCGCTTTACGGTGCCACTCATGACCTTGAAGAAGGACATCTGACCAACGAAGGGGTCAGCCACGGTCTTAAAGACGAAGATCGCGGGATCAGCCGCCACGTCAATGGCGATCTCCTCGCCGCCCGCAAGCTTTTCAACCTTTTTAGCGGTAAAGCGCGGGAAGGACTCGGCAACCGCGTCCATCATGGCGATCACGCCCCACATCTTGGTGGCGGAGCCGCAGTAAACGGGGGTGATGGTACCGGCAATAATGCCCTCGTGGAGTGCAAGCGCCGCTTCCTCACGGGTGATCTCCTCACCGGAGAAGTATTTTTCCATCAGCTCATCGCTCGTGGAGGCAACTGCCTCGTTGAGTGCGTCCTTATAGCGGTTGACCATCTCCTTCATTTCCTCGGACATGGGGATCTCGGAGCGCTTACCCGAATTGTCGTAGGTATACGCCTTGTTGGAGATCAGGTCGATCATTGCCATGGTGTTGCCAACGCGGCAGGGCACGAAGACGGGACAAACCGTGGTGCCAAACTTGTCGTGCAGCTCGTAGAAGGACTTTTCAAGGCTGTATTCGGGGTCGTCGCACTTGTTAACGAAGAACACGCGCGGCACGCCTGCGTCAACCGCTGCCTCATAAGCAAGCTCGGTACCGACCTCAATGCCGCTCTTACCGTCAACGACGATCACGGCAGAGCCCGCAACGCGAAGCGCCTGTCCAACCTCACCCGAGAAATCGGGATCACCGGGGGTATCCAGCACGTTGATCTTGATATTCTTCCACTCAACATTTGCAAGAGAGGTGGAAATAGAAATACCGCGCTTCTGCTCCTCAGGATCAAAGTCAAGAACGGTGTTACCGTCAGCGATCTTGCCAAGACGGTCGGTCTTGCCCGAAAGATAAAGCATAGCCTCAGCAAGCGAGGTCTTGCCGCATTCACCGTGACCGAGCAGCGCGAGATTTCGAATTGATTTTGTGTCAAACGTAGCCATAATGGGATTCCTCCTGTGTTTCCGAAAAGATCGGTAAAATAAAGTAAAATGAATTGTTAATAAATCCATTATATTCATTATAACGAAAAAAATCTCACTTTGCAAGAGTATTTTGCCATATTTTTCACATCGAATGTAGAAAGTTAGAATTAATTTTTGTGCAAAACAAACAAAACTTTAGCAATTTAAAGCAAAAAAGCAACCAAAACCAAGATTTTGGCTGCTTTTTGGAACTTTTACACACCGCAACAGGCAATGCAACCGCTCCATGCCTCCCTTGTGTAAAGGGAGGTGCTGAACGTAAGTGAAGCACAGGGATTGTTCCGCCGTAATCCACAATCCACAAACGGCAACGCAACCGCCCCCTGTAGGGACCGACGAGCTCGCGAAGCGAGGTGATTTGACAATCACGAGTCCGCGATTTACAAAAGGCGCACGAATCCAACTACTGTAGGGGCAGGCGTCCTCGACTGTCCGCATTTCTAACCGACAAAATCGGCATGGGTACATAGCGACTTATGTGACGTTGTGTTGCCGCAGACATGTCGTGGATAACGGACAGTCGAGGACGCCTGTC
>JAZOSR010000030.1:0-11914 GCA_045657225.1 Eubacteriales bacterium
CTTGATGCACTTGTGTCCTTCGTCCATTTCGGGTGCCAGAGTGATCGAGGTGATGATGTCCTTGTTTTCAAGCACGAAATCCGCGTCGGGCACGAGAATATTTTCCGCTGCCTGCGCGCCCTTCTTGGAGGGATTGATAAACGGACCCTCGGCGTGCACGCCGATGATCTCAGCGCCATCCCAGCCTTTGCTTTCTTCCTTCAGGGAACGTACAGCGTCAAGTGCCGCCTCGATCTCTTTTTTGGATACGGTCATGGTGGTGGGAAGGAAGGCGGTGACGCCGTTTTGTGCCACACCGTAAGCCATCTTTTTGATGCCGGCGGGGTTCGCGTCACAGGTATCCTCGCCGAGATAGCCGTGAATGTGAATATCAACAAGACCGGGTGCGACGTAATTTCCTGCCGCGTCGATCGTTTTTGCGTCTGCGGGGATCTCGCTGACAAGCCCTTCGATCTTGCCGGTTGCTTCATCAAATGCGAGCGCTTTGCCGACCTCAACGCGGTCCGGCAGAACGATTTTGCCGCCCACAATATAAGTCAATGCCATGTGCAAAACTCCTTTAAATTATGTTTTTTTACATTATAACAAAGATTTCACAAAATAGCAAGTTATTTCATATATTTTTATTGAAAAAACAACAATAAAATTCTCGTGCATCACAAAAAGCAATTGTGTTTTTTCAAAAAGGCTTTACAAATCGCAAAAAGCCGTGTATAATGAACTAAATAAGCAATGTGTATTTACCAAAAATAACGAAAGGCTTAATGTCACCGCGCTGCGGCAAAAGCGCTTGTGTGGCATTTATCAGGTGAGCGTATGGATCCCCGTAAGATCGCAGAGTCCTTTGACTTCGGTTCAAGGATCGTTTCTCTTGACGAGTGGCGCGTCGGTCATATCAACAGCACTTTTTTCGTGGAGTGCGAAAACGGACGTTACGTGGTACAGCGAATCAATGGAAAAATCTTCAAAGAGCCTGAAAAGATGATGGCAAACGTGGTGGGAATCACCGACCATATCCGCGCAAAGCTTGCCGCCTGTGGCGGCGATGCCGTCAACGGCACACTGCAATATATACAGTGCGGCGACCGCTATTATTATGAGGACGGCGAGGGCGGATATTGGCGTTCTTATCGCTTTGTGGAGGGAATTTGTCTGCAGTATTGTGACGAGCCCGCGCTTTTTTGCGAGGTCGGTGCCGCCTTTGGCAATTTCCAAAATCAGCTTGCGGATTATCCCGCCGCTACCTTGTTTGAGGTTTTGCCTGATTTTCACAATACCGTCAAGCGCTATGAGGCGTTTGAGGCGGCGGTTGCCGCCGACGTGTGCGGTCGCGCCCGTGCGTGTGAGAGAGAAATTGCCTTTATTCGCGCACGTAAGGTTGCTTGCTCCTTTATCGTTGACGGGCTCGCCGCGGGTAAATTCCCGTTGCGTGTGACGCATAACGACACCAAGCTGAATAACGTGATCATTCACGGAGAAACGGGTAAGGGGCTTTGCGTGATCGATTTGGACACCGTTATGCCCGGCTCGCTTCTTTATGACTTCGGCGATGCCATTCGCTTCGGCGCTTCCAGCGCCGCCGAGGACGAGGCGGAGCTTGACCGCGTGTTTGTGAGAACCGATATGTTCGCCGCCTTTACCAAGGGCTTCGTGACTGCGCTTGGGAGCAGCGTTACAAGGGAGGAGCTGGCGGCATTGCCCGAGAGCGCGCGCGTCATCACGCTTGAGCAGGGTATTCGCTTCCTTACCGATTATTTGTGTGGCGACACCTATTTCCGCACGAGCAGAGAGGGTCAGAATCTTGACCGTACGCGCAATCAGCTAAAGCTGGTTGCCGATCTTGAGGCGAAGCGCGCCGAGCTTGACACCATCGTTGCCGCGTATCTTGCCTGAAACAGAAAAACAAGCCCCGTGTGCACGGTAAATGCCGTGCACACGGTTTTTTGCGTGAAAATTAGGGCTTTTCGCGCGTGCTTTTTTTAAAATTGTGATTTTTGTGTGATTGCGCTTGACTTTTTATCATTAAAATGATAGAATAACAAGGTCGCTGACAATTAGTTTAATAATAAATCATTTTCGCCCCGCTTGGCGGGCGAAAGGGAAGGAGAATTAATGTTTAAACGTTTGCTTGGCTGTGTGCGTGAATACAAAAAGCCAACCGTTCTTACACTGATCTTTATCGTGGGCGAAGCGATCATCGAAACGCTCATTCCGTTTATCACGGCAATGCTCGTTAACCAGATCAAGGCAGGTGCTGAGCTTTCCTCCGTGATCGCCACGGGCGTGCTGCTCGCCGTGATGGCGTGTGTGTCGCTTGCTTGCGGTGGTATTGCGGGTGTTTGCTGTGCGCGTGCGTCCGCGGGCTTTGCCAAAAACGTGCGCCACGATATTTACGGCAAGATCGGTGAGTTTTCCTTTGAAAACATTGATAAGTTTTCTACCTCGTCGCTCGTTACGCGTATGACGACCGACGTGCAAAACGTGCAGATGTCCTACATGATGATCATCCGCACCGCCATTCGCTCACCTCTGATGCTGATCTTTTCGGTGGTGATGTCCTTTGTGATGGGAGGTCCGCTTGCCCTCACTTTTGTGGTCATCATTCCCGTGCTCGCCTTTGGACTTTGGCTCATTGGCAGAAAGGCAATGCCTGCCTTCCGCCGCGTGTTCCGCAAATACGACCGCTTAAACGAGTCGATCGAGGAGAACGTGCGCGGTATGCGTGTGGTCAAGGGCTTTTCACGCGAGGGGTACGAAATGGAGAAGCTCGGTGTTGCCGCCGAGGATATCCGCGGTGATTTCGTAAAAGCAGAGCGCATCATTGCCTGGAACCGTCCCATCATGCAGATCTGTATGTATTTTAACATGATCTTTGTCCTGCTCGTCGGCTCTCGCATGGCGATCGAGGGCGCGTGGGGCGTTGACGTCGGTCAGATCTCGGCAATGCTCACCTACGGTATGCAGGTGCTCATGTCCCTCATGATGCTTTCGATGATCTACGTCATTCTCACCATGTCCGCGGAATCCATGAAGCGTATTTCCGAGGTGCTCGCCGAGGAGCCGACGCTGACGAATCCCGAGGCACCCGTGATGGCAGTTGCCGACGGCTCGATCGACTTTGAGGGCGTTAGCTTCAAATACGCAAGGGACGCAAAGCTTTATTCGCTTCGCGACATTGATCTGCACATCACCTCGGGCATGACGGTGGGCATCATCGGTGGCACGGGCTCGGGCAAGAGCTCGGTCGTGCAGCTGATCCCGCGTCTTTATGACGTGACCGACGGCGTGCTACGCGTGGGCGGTATTGACGTGCGTGAGTACGATCTTACCACGCTGCGAAACGCGGTTGCCATGGTATTGCAGAAAAATCTGCTTTTCTCGGGCACGATCAAGGAAAATCTCCGTTGGGGCAACGAGCACGCAACCGACGAGGAGATCGCCGAGGCATGCCGACTCGCGCAGGCGGCAGACTTCGTTGAGTCCTTCCCCGAGGGGTACGATACCTATATCGAGCAGGGCGGCACCAACGTGTCGGGCGGTCAGAAGCAAAGACTTTGCATTGCCCGTGCGCTCCTAAAGAAGCCCAAGATCCTCATTCTTGACGACTCGACCAGCGCCGTTGATACCAAGACCGACGCGCTCATTCGCGAGGGCTTCCGTACATATATTCCCGAAACCACCAAGATCATTATTGCCCAGCGCGTTGCTTCGGTTGAAAATGCCGATCTCATTTTGGTAATGGAGAACGGTAAGATCGCGAACGCGGGTACGCACGAGGAGCTGCTTTCCTCCTCGGAGATCTACCGTGAGATCTATTTACAGCAAACGAGAGGGGGTGCGGATCATGAGTAAGAAAAACACAATGCCGCCGCGCCCGAAGGCAAACCCCAAGGTGCTTGGCAGAGTCCTTAAGATGCTGTTTCGCTTTTATCCCGTGCTGGTACCGATCACGATCGGATGTATTCTTGTATCTGCCGTGACGGCGGCACTGCCCGCGGTCTTTTTACAGCAGGTGATCGCCTCGATCGAGGAAGCACAGCTCGCCGCACTGACGTGGGAGCTTGCCGCGAAGGAGATCGTACCCAAGGTGCTGCTTCTCGTGGTATTTTACAGCCTTTCTCTTGTCACGATCATTTTGCAGACACAGCTGATGGCGGTGATCACGCAGGGGTTCCTGTGCAAGCTGCGCCGCGCGATGTTTGACAGGATGCAAAGCCTGCCGATCCGCTATTTCGATACCCACAAGCACGGCGACATTATGAGCCATTACACCAACGATATCGACGCGCTTCGCGAGCTGGTATCGCAGGCAATGCCCTCGTTGCTCAATTCCGTGGTGATCCTCGTTTCGGTACTGTTCGTTATGCTCTATTACAGCCTTTGGATGACGCTCGTGCTGCTTGTTGGCGTTGTTGCCATGGTCCTCACCTCCAAGAAGATCGGCGGCGGCTCTGCCAAGTATTTCATGCGTCAGCAAAAGGCGGTCGGTAAAACGGAGGGCTACGTGCAGGAGATGATGAACGGTCAAAAGGTCATCAAGGTCTTCTGCCACGAGGAGGCGGCGATCAAGGATTTTGAGGAAATCAACAATCAACTCTTTGAGGACAGCTCCCGTGCGCACGCCTACGCCAATACCCTCGGTCCCATTATCGGTAATATCGGTAATATTCTTTACGTGATCATGGCGGTGGCAGGCGGTATTTTCCTGCTTTCCGACATTCCGAACATCGGTCTTTCCACGCTCTTTTCGGGGGATGGCGGCTATGCCATCTTTAGCATCAGCATTATCGTGCCCTTCCTCAATATGGCAAAGCAGTTTACGGGTAACGTCAACCAAGCATCCCAGCAGATCAATGCCGTTGTTATGGGCATGGCGGGCGGCTCGCGCCTCTTTGCCATGATGGACGAGGAGCCCGAGGCAGACGATGGTTACGTCACGCTTGTTAACGTCACCGAGGACGAGAACGGCAACCTCACCGAAGCGAGTGAGTATACGGGTGTTTGGGCGTGGCGCCATCCGCACCAAGCCGACGGCACCGTAACCTATACGCGCCTTCGTGGCGACGTGCGCCTTACCGGCGTTGATTTTGCCTACGTTGAGGGCAAGACGGTTCTCCATGACGTGTCGGTCTTTGCCGAGCCCGGACAAAAGGTTGCCTTCGTGGGTGCCACGGGTGCGGGTAAGACCACCATCACCAACCTCATCAATCGCTTTTACGATATTGAGGACGGTAAGATCCGTTACGACGGTATCAATATCAACAAGATAAGGAAATCCGATCTGCGCCGCTCGCTCGGCATCGTATTGCAGGATACCAACCTCTTTACGGGCACTGTAATGGATAATATCCGTTACGGACGTCTTGACGCGACCGACGAGGAGTGCCGCGCCGCCGCGGCGCTCGTCGGTGCAGACGACTTTATCTCGCGCTTGCCAAGAGGGTACGACACCGACCTTTCGGGCAACGGTGCCAACCTCTCGCAGGGTCAGCGGCAGATGATCGCCATTGCGCGCGCCGCCGTTGCCAACCCGCCCGTCATGATCATGGACGAGGCGACCTCCTCGATCGATACCCGTACCGAGGCGATCGTACAGCGCGGTATGGATAAGCTCATGGAGGGCAGAACGGTGTTTGTCATCGCGCACCGCCTTTCGACCGTTATGAACTCCGACGTTATCATGGTGCTTGACCACGGCAGGATCATTGAGCGCGGCAATCACGAAAAGCTGATCGCTGATAAGGGCGTTTATTATCAGCTTTATACCGGTGCGTTTGAGCTTGAATAAAAAGGTGCTGATTCGCCAGCACCGAACAAACACACAAAAAGCGTAATAAAAAAACCGCTTTCCTTTATACCTTTGGGGTAGGGGAAAGCGGTTTCGCTTTTCAGACGCGCTCTTGCCGACGTGCGAGAGATTGCTTGAAAACGGCGTATTCCTTGGTAATTGATCATACCGCTAAAAAGCCCCCCTTCCTTATCCCGAAAAGAATGAGGAGGGCGGTTTGGGATTACTCCTTTGCGGGTGCTCGAAATACGAAACGGGCGAAAATGACATCCCACGCAGGTCCTTATCAAGCCGGCTCGCTTTTATAATACCGGTGTGGATTATCCGTTAGGGCAGACCAATCAATTGAAATAAAGGGCAGCTTGTCAAGATCAACAAGCTGCCCTTTATATTTGTAGGTATTATTGTTCGTTTTCGGAGGCAAGGAATCCTTTTTGAGAAAGTGTCTGCTCGATTTTGTCGAGTATTTCTTCAGCCTCGGCACGCACGGTGTGATAATGATAGCCGTCCGTAATATTCATCAGCTCGGAGGATTTGCCCTCGCGCACGTTCTCGATAAATTGCTTGATGTGATCCTTCGAAAAAACGTGAAGCGGCGCGGCGATCTTGCCGTAGATGCGGTGATTGACGAATACGTCAACGACGGTGCCGCCCGCATCAATAATGGAGGACAGCTCCTCCTCGGTTTGATCTGCTGTGTGCTTTACACGGAATACGCGTTCAGCCAGAGGAGATTTTTTCAGAAGATAGCCGTAGTGGGTCGGGTATATTTCAAAGCCTTGTGCCTTCAGCGCCGCGATATCCTTGACGATGATCTGTCTTGACACGTGAAAGCGTGCTGCCAGCATGTCACCGGTGATCGCTTCCTTGCTTGCCGCCAGCAGAGCGGCCATTTCACGTCTTCTTTCCTTAACCTTCATTGCTTTTTAAACCTCCGTTACGTGTGAAAATTCCAATTGATGGATCGGGAGAACGGGTGTGAACCGCATCCATGCGTCGCCGAAGCGAGCTTGGCGCTACCGTCGCAGCGGCAAAGACCTTTGCGATTGAAAAACGGCGCTTTTTGTCATCTCATTTGCTGATCCTTCGCAAATGAGTGCGTCACGAGCCCTTGTTGCCCTTTGAAGGAATTACCATAATATTATAGCATGTGCATTTCTATTTGTCAAGACTTCTGTAAAGTGTTTTTCAAAAAATCTTATATAATGTATGTATTGATTTGATGGCTTTTCATGGAAGGGCGGCGCTTTGTTTACGGTGGGTTAAAAATTATTTTTATGCAAAGGGTATCAGCTCGACAAGAAAGACGGCAAGGCAGGCAGCGGCTGCCACGACGGGTAGCTTTTGTCCGAGTAAAGAGAGGGTGACCGCTACCGCAAATGCGGCAAGCGCCGACCAGATGATATTGGTCGCCATGAAAATGGCGGGCACCGTCATGACGGACAGCGTGACGTAGGGGACGTAATAGAGGAAGGAACGTAAAAATCGGCTTTTGATCTCACGGCGAATGAGCACGAGGGGCAGTACGCGAATGAGGTACGTTACGCCCGCCATCAGTAAAATAGCAAGGAGAATATTATTTACCATCTGCCGCTACCTCCTTTTTTTCTTCCGTGATGGGGAAGAGAATAGCCGCCGCGGCGGCGATCACGACCGTGAGGGCAACGATGCGGAAGCCCTCGGTAAACCACGTCAGTGTGAGCGCTTGGCAAAGGAAGTAAAGCCCCGCGCTTGCCGCCATGGATACGGCAACAAGACCCGCGATGACACGGCTTTTTTTGGCAGGCGGCAGGATAATGGCAAGGAACATGGCGTAAAGCGCGACCGAGAGCGCGGCGACCGCGCGCGCGGGCAGGGCGTTGCCAAGCAGTGCCCCAAAAAGTGTGCCGAGTGTCCAGCCCGGGACTGCCACCGCAATGGCACCGTAGCTGTATTGGGGGGCAAGATACCCCTCTCCCGCCATGCTGATGCCGAAGATCTCGTCCGTGACACCGTAGCCGACAAGCAGACGGTGCAGCACGCTTGTTTCGGGGGCAAGCTTTTGAGAAAGAGAGCAGGACATTAACAGATAGCGGATATTGATGACCAGCTGGGTAAAGGCAAGCTCCACATACGTGGTGCCGACTCCCATCAGGGCGATGCCCGCCGCCTCACCCGCGGAGGTGACATTTAAAAGCGACATGAGCGCCGCCTGAAATGGGGTGAGCCCCGCCCCCACGGCGTTGATGCCAAGCGCAAAGGCAACGGCAAAATAGCCGATGGCGATTGGCGCGCCGTCACGCATACCGCGCAAAAAATATTGTTTTTTCGTCATGATAGCATTCCTTTTTTAAAATATCCCATTCATTTTACTCTTTTGCGCCCCTCAAGTCAAGGGATTTTGAAAAAATGCGCCAAAAAGCAAAAAAAGATAAAAAATACGAAAAAAACCTAAAAAAACCTATTGACTTTAGCGTGATAAAGTGCTAAAATGTGGGAGTATTATAAAAATGGAGGGGATTTGATGATGTCCCGTATCAAAAACGATGCACACGATCGCTTGGTAGAAGCGATATTGAAGCTTGAAACGGCAGAGGAATGTCACCGCTTTCTTGAGGATATCTGTACCATCAAGGAGGTTGACGAGATGGCGCGTCGCCTTGATGTGGCAGTGTTGCTTTCCAAGGGAAAAAATTATCAGGATATTTCGGCGGCGACGGGCGCCTCTACCGCCACGATCAGCCGCGTGAATAAGTGTCTGCTTTACGGCGGCGGCGGTTACGCCGCGGTGCTTGAAAGACTGAAGGAGGAGAATAAATAAGATGAAGGAAGAGTTTGTCTTAATGGGTGACGAGCGCGCGGCGCTTTGCCTGCGCGCGCTTTACAGCCGCTATGGCTATACCCAATATAAAATGAATAAATTTGAGGAATACGACCTTTACGTGCAAAACAAGGACTTTCTCATTTCGGATGCCGTGATTACCTTTACGGGCACGAACGGCAAGCTCCTTGCCTTAAAGCCCGACGTGACGCTCTCGATCGTCAAGAACACGGGGCGTGACGAGGCACTGCGCAAGGTCTATTACCAGGAAAACGTCTACCGCGTGTCGGGCAAGACCAAGGAATTCCGTGAGATCATGCAGGTGGGTCTTGAGTGCATCGGTGAGGTGGATGCCTACTGCCAGCTTGAGGTCCTGATGCTGGCGGCAAAGAGCCTTTTTGAGATCTCTCCCGAGGCGGTGCTTGACGTATCGCACGCGGGCGTTCTGGCGGCGTATTTGAATACCGTGTCAGGCGATCCCTTGGTGCGTGCGCGCTTGCTTGCCGCGATCGGCGAGAAAAACATACACGGGCTTCGTGCTATTTGTGCCGAGGCAGGGGTTGACGCGGGCGCTGCCGAGCAGCTTGGCAAGCTCGTTTCCTGCTACGGCAAGCCGAGCGAGGTCTTAAAGACCCTCGCGCCCATTCTCTCGGATGCCGTCCCCGCCAATATGCTTTCCTCCTTTACCGATCTCTTGCTTGCGCTTGAGAACAGTGAGGTCGGCTCGTGCATTCGCCTTGATTTCTCGCAGGTCGGCGACGTCGGATATTATAACGGTATCGTTTTCAAGGGCTTCGTTGCGGGCGTTCCGACCGACGTCTTGTCGGGCGGCGAGTACGGAGGACTGATGAAAAAAATGGGCAGAGGTGACGATGCCATTGGCTTTGCCGTTTACCTTGACGCGCTTGAGCGCTTTGAGGAGGAGGGCGAGCGCTACGATGCTGATGCCGTGGTGCTTTACGGTGACGATGCGGCACCCGCCGCGCTTTTCGCCGCCATTGATGCCATGAAGGGTGAGGGAAAGAGCGTTGCCGCTTACCGCACTCTCCCCCCGAAGCTGCGCTACCGCGAGCTTTACCGATTTGACGCAAAGGAGGGCATGATCCGTGAAGCAAATGCTTAACGTGGCGCTGCCCAAGGGTCGCCTTGGCGAGCGCGTATACGATATGTTTGAAAAGGCGGGCTTCCCTTGCCCCGCCATTCGTGAGAATAACCGCAAGCTGACCTTTGAAAACGAGGAGCTGGGACTCCGCTTCTTCTGGGTCAAGCCCTCGGACGTGCCGATCTACGTCGAGCGCGGCGTCGCCGACATCGGCGTTGCGGGCAAGGATATTCTCCTTGAATACGAGCCCGACGTTTACGAGCTCCTTGACCTTGACATCGGCAAGTGCCGCATGGCGGTTGCCGCACCCGAGGGATTTTACGACGATCCGCGCCGCACGCTTCGCGTGGCGACGAAATTTTCGAATATTGCCCGCAATTATTACGCGGGTCTTGGCAGAGATATTGATATTATTCACTTAAACGGCAGTATCGAGATCGCCCCGATCGTGGGGCTGTCCGATGTCATCGTCGATATTGTTGAAACGGGCACTACCTTGCGCGAAAACAATCTCGCGGTGATTGCCACTGTCGTGCCGATCAGTGCGCGCCTGATTGCCAACAAGGCGGGCTTTAAATTCAAAAACGAGATGATCGAGCGTATCAGGGACGGCATTGCCGCACAAACGGAGAAGAAAAATGATTAAGATTTTAAAATATGGAGAGGTCGAAAACAGCGAGATCTTTTCGCGTGTGGTGCCCGAGGTGGACGTGGCGGGCATTGTTTCAGGCGTCATTGCCACCGTGCGCCGAGAGGGCGATAAGGCACTCTTTGACTACACGGAAAAATTTGATAAGGTAAAGCTCACCTCGCTCCTCGTCACTGACGAGGAGAAGCGCGAGGCGATGGGGCAGGTCGCTCCCGAATTTCTTGACGTGCTGCGCCGTGCCGCCGCCAATATCCGCCGCTTTCACGAGCGACAGGTGCGCAATAGCTTTATCATCAACGATACCGAGGGTGTCGTTGTCGGGCAAAAGGTGATCCCCATTGACCGCGCGGGTCTTTATGTGCCCGGTGGCACAGCGGCATACCCTTCCACGGTCTTAATGGACGCGATCCCCGCGAAGATCGCGGGCTGTCGCGAGGTCGTGATGGTCACACCGCCCGCAAAGGACGGTAAGATCAATCCCGTCATCGTTGCCGCCGCCGAGATCGCGGGCGTTGACCGCATCTTCAAGGTCGGTGGCGCGCAGGCGATCGCCGCGCTCGCGTACGGTACGGAAAGCGTGCCGCGCGTTGATAAGATCGTCGGTCCCGGCAACGCCTTTGTTGCCGAGGCGAAAAAACAGGTGTTCGGCACCGTGTCGATCGATATGATCGCGGGACCGAGCGAAATTTTGGTGGTGGCGGACAAGACCGCAAACCCCGCCTTTGTTGCGGCAGACCTCCTCTCACAAGCAGAGCACGACAAGCTCGCAAGCGCGGTGCTCATTTGCGACAGTATGGCACTTGCTACGGCGGTCAGTGACGAGCTTGAAAAGCAGATCCCCGAGCTTTCCCGCGCCGAGATCGCGCGCGCCTCGATCGACAATAACGGTAAGATCATTGTCGCTCCCGACTTAAAGGTCGGCATTGACGTTGCCAACGAGCTCGCGCCCGAGCACCTTGAGCTTGCGGTTGACAATCCCTTTGATTATCTTGATGCCGTGCGTCACGCGGGCTCGATCTTCATGGGCAAATATTGCCCCGAGGCGCTTGGCGATTATTTTGCGGGTCCCAACCATACCCTGCCGACAAGCGGCACTGCGAAATTCTCAAATCCCTTGTCGGTTGACGATTTCGTCAAGAAAACACAGTACACGTACTATACCAAGGAGGCGTTCTTGCGCGTTGCCGACGACGTTGCCTACTTTGCCGAGCGCGAGGGGCTTGGTGCGCACGCAAGAAGCGCGACCGTCAGAAAAGACGGTGAAGAAGGAGAAGCATGAGCCGATTTTTCAGTAACAAATACGCAGCCCTCACCCCCTATACACCGGGCGAGCAGCCGCGTGATATGAAGTATATCAAATTAAACACCAACGAGTCGCCCTTCCCGCCCTCCCCAAAGGCCGTGGCAAGGGCAGCGGAGGCAGCAAAGGCACTGCATCTGTACTCCGACCCGGAGTGCAGCGCCCTTGCCGACATTGTGTGCAGTGATCTTGGCATAGCAAAAGATCAGATAATCTTCGCAAACGGCAGCGACGAGGTGCTCAGCTTCATTTTTCAGGCCTTCGGAGACGAGGCT
>JAZOSR010000031.1:0-23534 GCA_045657225.1 Eubacteriales bacterium
TCAAAACCTTTGGCGCACTGCTTTGTCTATGCAAAGGAGGTTTGCGAATATGAAAAATGTGAATCGAAAAATCGATTACGAAATGGGCAGATTCATCTGGAGCATAGTAGACAAATCGGAATACTCGCAAGAGAAGTGGGCTGAAATATTAAATGTTTCTACTCGAACGATGGGTTATTATTGCTCAGGAGAAAGAAAGCCCACCCAAAGAAAGCTACTGCAACTTATCAAAGTTGCCGGTGGCATCAATGCGGAGGATATCCCTTTTTAAGGGGTATCCTCTGTTTTTTTGAACCACGTGGTTCATGGTCAAATCCTCTTTTGTATGACATAATTAATTAAACTCATAGAAAGGAGGTAATCAAAATGTCGAAGTATCGAACCATAGACGTGTGGAACGAGTTTTACGGTAAGAAGGAAAGCGTATATGATCATGCCGGACGGTTGATGAAAAAGTCAGCCTGTGGCGATCCTAACAGTGCTTACCATCCAACGCTTGACCACGTAAGACCCCTGTCCGCAAGCGGATGTGATGTTCTTGGGAATATCGAAATTTGCCATCGTGATACCAACGAGGAAAAAGCGGATAGCTTTCCTCACTGGAGAGCAAATGGTAGAAGATTCCGTGCGGAAAGAGTCAAGGGAACAAGAACCGATTATAAAGTAGTAGAAATTGAGAAAGAGCAATGATGGATGTAATTAACTATCACATTACAAGTGCATGTAATTACCATTGTCAATACTGTTTTGTCGGATTTGGGGAAAGAATCCCAACAAAAGAAACCGCCTTTAAAATCGTCGAAGAAATACATAAATTCTTTGTAAAAAGCGGTATTAAGAGCGGTCGAATCAACATTGCAGGCGGTGAGCCGTTGCTGTATCCGTATTTAACTGACGTGATAAATCAGGCGAACTCGTTAGGATTAAAGGTTTCGATTATAACTAACGGTTCATTGCTCACGAAAGAGTTGATTGGGGCTTGGCAAGGTAAGGTCGAAACGATTGGTATCAGCGTTGATGCGGCTAGCAATGAAACGAACCAAGCGATAGGCAGGGAGCAGCAAGGAAGGTCTTTAAGTATGGAGCGGCTTTGCGAGATTGCCGATTGGATTCATAAATATGGAATCAAGCTGAAAATCAATACGGTTGTTTCAAAGCTGAATCTCGGTGAGGATATGCTCACTCTCTACAAAAAGATGAAGCCGAACCGTTTGAAATTTCTTTGCATGCACGTGCTGGAAAACATTAATAGTGAGGTAAACGCGCTAAAACCAACAAGGGAAGAGTTTAAGAGCTTCGTTTCTAAAAACCGCTATCAGTATGCGGATGAGATCGTAGTTGAAGGGGAAGGCTCAATGCAGAATTCCTATTTGATGATCAGTCCCAACGGCAACGTGTTTCTTAACGAGAACGGAGAGGGTAAGACTTACGGAAGCTGCTTGGAGCAAGATCTGTATGAAATATGCTGGGCGCTTCCGTTTGATAAAGAAAAGTATAACATTAGATATCAAATGCGCACAACGGTAAAAGACGATGAAAAAAGCAAAACTTGATACGCAAGGACGAATTGTTATTCCAAAGCCGTTTTGCAAAGAGTTGAATATTAGAGAAGGTTCGCCATTGATCATTACATTTGAAGAAGGTGCAGTTGTTGTCAGACCAGATAAGTCAACCTGTGGACTTTGCGGATCACCGATAGAATCCGAAAGATCTTTGCGGTTGTGTGACAAATGTATAGGTGAAGCTTTGAAATATCACAGTCCAAACGGTAAAATTTGATACGCAGTAAGCAAAAAGAACGCCGATGAGGAATCGAAAGAAACCTCATCGGCAAATTTTATCTTACTACAGAAGAATGCCTATAGATATAAAACTCCTCTTGGCTTGGCATCCACTTTTTTTCTTTGGGTGGGAAAGTGGCGTCGAAGGCTTCGACGGCGGCGGTGTCATCGCAACAGTCGGCGGCTGTGGAGGGAATATACATCCACCTTCTGCCGTCAAGCGCGCCCGGAACAAGCTCTGCTACGAGCAGGGCGGTAGGGAAGTTGCCGTCCACCACAAAGCTGACGTTCTTCTTTTTGCAGCTTACGAATCCACGGCTAACGTAGTTGCCTGGATTGCCGAAGTTAATGTTCACGTCGTAGCCCATTTTCCGTGCCACGTCAAAGGAATGCTCGATCAGCATTTTGCCGAGCTTCTGTCTTTGATATTCGGGTGCTACGCAAAGCGGTCCGAAGGAAAGGATCTCCTTGCGTTCGCCGTGCTCGTCCTCAAGCCATGCCTTGGTGTACATGATGTTGCCGATGATCTTGCCGTCCTTTTCAAGCACAAACGCAAGCTCGGGGATGAAGTCGGGATGATTTCGCATCATGTGAACGTAATAATGCTCGGAAGCGCCCGGCACATAGACGTTCCAAAACGCCTCGCGCGTCAGCTCCTCAACCGCTTTGTAGTCTTTTTCTGTTTCGGGGCGAATCGTTATATTTTCCATAGTAAAACCTCGAAAAATTATTTTGTACTATGGAGATATTATACCATAAAATTGTGAATAGTTCAAGCCGAAAGTCTGCATTTGAGCTTACTTTTTTGCGTCAAAAGCTTTGGGGCGCGGCAGGCCTTAAGACTGCTCGTTGTAGCTGACCGTGGGGGTGGGTTAAATTCCATAAGTTCCTGTTATAGGATCTTTGAAGATGCCGATCAGAGGCGGAGCGAAGGTGAAGGTGACAAATAACAAAGCGATCACGCAAAGTGCGCCGAGAGCCAATTTAGAGGACTTGCAAGGCGTTTTGTCGGCGTTAAAGAGCCGTGTCTCATAGAGAAAGGCTGCCGCGGCAGAAACGAAGAAAATGGCGATGTTGAGCCAATCGGGCGACTTGCCGATCACACCGTTATAGGTGTAAAATAGAACGGGAATGAAGGCAAGCCCAAGAAGAATACCGCGGAGCTTCACGCACCAAAAATTCTTGCGCTCGCGGAAGAAAAAGCTCTGCACGGCGGCAAATAGGAGCATTGGCCAAAAGAGCAATTTCATGTGTTCCCAAGTCGATTCATTCACGCCCGAAAACGGAGCGATCCATATGGCCTCACCGAGCCAATCATATAAAAAATGTAACAACGTACCGCCGAGCGAGGTTACGGCGAAGCCCATCAACTGCCAAAGACCCATTGAACGTTTCATAAAACCACCTACGAAAATATACTTACAAAAAGTATATTCAAAAACAGGCGGGGCTATAACCAAAGGCACTTTCGCTTACCGACAGATTGGGAGCAACAAATAAAGAACACGGTTGAAAAAGGGCGAAAATTATGGTATAATAAGGTATCGAAATTTAGGAGGTAATGATGCTTACCTACACATATATACGGGAAGGGAAATTCGGCTTGGTGGAGAAACCGAAGCCCACGATACAGCACGAGAGGGATGCGATTGTCAAGGTGACTCTTGCGAGCATTTGCTCGAGTGATCTGCATATCAAGCACGGTAGTGTGCCAAGAGCGGTGGAGGGAATCACGGTCGGGCACGAGATGGTCGGCATTGTGGAAGAAGTCGGCTCTGCGGTTACGCACGTAAAGCCCGGCGACAGAGTAACTGTCAACGTGGAAACCTTCTGTGGCGAGTGCTTCTTCTGTAAGAAGGGATTCGTTAACAACTGCACCGACAAGAACGGCGGTTGGGCACTTGGTTGCCGCATTGTTGGCGGTCAGGCAGAATACGTTCGCGTGCCGTTCGCGGATCAGGGACTCAACAAGACTCCCGATGCTGTGACCGACAGACAAGCTCTGCTCGTGGGCGATGTTCTTGCCACGGGATATTGGGCGGCGAAGATATCCGAGATCACCGAGGACGATACTGTTCTCATCATCGGAGCAGGCCCCACGGGAATTTGCACGCTCCTTTGCGTGATGCTGAAACATCCCAAACGAATCATCGTGTGCGAAAAGGACGAGAACCGCATCAAATTTGTGAGCGAGCACTACACGCACGTGCTGACGGTTACGCCCGAAAAATGCCTTGATTTTGTCCGTGAGAACAGCGATCACGGCGGTGCTGATGTGGTGCTGGAGGTTGCCGGAGCAGAGAACACCTTTGAGCTCGCGTGGAAGTGCGCTCGTCCGAATGCGATCGTCACGGTGGTGGCGCTTTACGACAAGGCGCAGACTTTGCCTTTGCCCGATATGTACGGCAAGAATCTGACCTTCAAGACCGGCGGCGTTGACGGTTGCGATTGCGAGGAGACCCTCGCGCTCATCGCCGATGGCAAGCTCGATACCGAGCCACTGATCACGCATACCTATCCGCTTACGAAGATTGACGATGCGTATGAGCTGTTTGAAAACAAACGCGACGGAGTAATTAAGATCGCGGTGGAGTGTTGAGTTGCATATATACAAAAGGTAGTAAAGACTTCTGCTACAGGGCTTATAAGATATGGTTGAAAAAGGATGAAACATGTGTTATAATAGAAAAAAGACATTTGAAAAGGAGAAATCTTGTGAGTAACGTAAAAAACGATCCAAAATATAAAAACGGCTTACTGCAAGCCATTCGTGCACAGCTGGAGCACCGTGCGCTTTGGCTATATCTGCTTTGCGACGAGGCAAAAAAGAAGGGTCTTGACCCCAAGGAGTTCGCTATGGCTGCAATTAAGCGCTGCGGCTTGTCGCAAGGCGCAGATCTTGTAAAAAAGGGCAAGACCGACAGCCTTAAGGGGCTTCGCAAGACGCTCTTTACCAAGCCCGCGCAGCTTGTGTTTGAAATGAAGATCCTTACGTCGACCGACGACAAGCTTTTTATCAATTTCCGCTATTGCCCGCTTGTTAAGGCATGGCAAAAGGCAGGATGCAGTGATGAGGAGATCGCTATGCTTTGCGACATTGCCATGTGTGGCGACCACGGCATTGGCGAGTGCTACGGTAGTGTGCTTGACCTCCCGAAATGCATTGCGAAGGGTGACGATATCTGTGCGCTTCGCTATCATAAAAAGGACGTGGCGTTGAGCGAGGATGAGCTTGCGTAACGCAATTTTACAAATCTCCCCATGCGCTTTTGTGTGGGGAGTTTTTATCGCATTCTAAAGGAATGTGGCAAGCGCGATAATAAATTGTGGAGGTGCGATCATGTTTGATTTTAAAGAGAAAATTGCCGTTGTGACGGGTGGCGCGCGGGGGATTGGCAAATGTATTTGCGAGCAATTTCGCGCGGCGGGTGCAAGGGTTGAGGTGATCGACCTGCTCGAAAACGACTCCTTTATTGGCGACCTTTCAGATAAAAAAACGCTTGAGCGCTTTGCCAAAAAGGTGATCGACACGCACGGTCACGTGGATTATCTTATCAACAATGCGGCACCCTTGATGCGCGGCATCCATAATGGCAGCTACGAGGAGTTTGAATACGCCCTTGCGGTCGGTGTGACCGCGCCGTTCTATCTTTCCAAGCTTTTTGCGCCATACTTTGCAAAGGGCGCAAGTATTGTGAATATTTCCTCCTCGCGCGATTGCATGAGCCAGCCCGAAACCGAGAGCTATACGGCGGCAAAGGGCGGTATTTCTGCGCTTACGCACGCAATGGCGGTCAGCCTTGCGGGAAAGGTGAGAGTAAATTCGATTTCTCCCGGTTGGATCGACAACGATTATACGGTTTATGAGGGCGCAGACGCCGCGCAGCAGCCCGCAGGGCGCGTGGGAAACCCGCTTGATATTGCAAATATGGTTCTTTATCTTTGCTCCGATATGGCGGGCTTTATTACGGGCGAGAATATCTGTATTGACGGCGGTATGACAAAGCAGATGATCTATCACGGAGATCACGGCTGGACGCTGGATGGAAAATGAAAAACGAATATCTTAAAAACCTAAGTAAAATCGAATTCGTTGTGACCAACGCCTGCACAGGGCAATGTAAGCATTGCTCTGAGGGGGATCACGCGGCGTGTGGCGAGCACATTGACCCCGCTATTGCCGCCTTGGCAGTGCACAAAATCGCGGCGGAATATGATATTAAAACGGTGATGGCATTCGGCGGTGAGCCGCTTTTGTACACGGACGCGGTTTATGTGATCATGAATGCCGCCAAGGAATTGAATATCGCCAAGCGGCAGGTCATCACCAACGGATATTTTTCAAAAAACGCCCATAAAATCCGCGAGGTCGCCGCGCGACTTGCCGCGTGCGGCGTGAATGATCTGCTCCTATCCGTCGATGCCTTCCACCAAGAAACGATTCCGCTTGATATAGTGAAAGCATTTGCCGCAGAAGCAAAGAATTGCGGTATTCCGATGCGCCTTCAGCCCGCGTGGCTGGTAAGCCCGACCGATGACAATCCCTACAACCGCAAAACAAGGGAACTGCTCGGCAGCTTCTCTGATATGGAGATTCCCACGGGCGAGGGAAACGTGATTTTCCCCGAAGGAAACGCGCTGAAATATCTTGCGGAGTATTTTACTGACGAGCGACCCGAAAATCCCTATGTGGAGGACCCTCGCGACGTGCGGTGCGTGTCGTTCTCGTCAAACGGCGACGTGCTTGGCGGAAACGTGTATGAGCGTGATATTATGGAAATTTTAGCAGATTATACACCAAAGGACGGAATATGAAAAAAATCATTATCATTGGTTGTCCGGGTAGCGGCAAAACCACGTTTGCGGAAAAGCTGAAGGATAAAATCGGACTGCCGCTTTTTTACCTTGACGCCATTTGGCACAAGCCCGATAGAACACATATTTCAAGAGAAGAGTTTGACGCGCGCCTTGCCGAGATCCTCGCGCTTGATGCTTGGATCATAGACGGAAATTACAGCCGCACGATAGAACCTCGCATCTCGGCGTGCGACACGGTCTTTTTGTTTGATCTGCCTGCCGAGGCTTGCCTTGAGGGCGCGATCTCGCGCCTTGGCAAGGCGCGCCGCGATATGCCGTGGTGTGATACCGAGCTTGATGTGCAGCTCAAAAAGGAAATAGAGGAATTTGGAAACAAAAATCTCCCCACGATATACGCCCTGCTCGACAAATATCAAAGCGGCAAAAGGGTTGTTTTTAAGAACCGTGAAGAAGCGGATGCTTTTTTGGCGGGAATGGCAAAAGTGATTGTCTTGCCTTATGATGCGGCGTGGCGCCTCCAATTTGAGCAGATCAAGACCGAGCTTGAGGCGGCGGTGGGTGAGCTTGCTGTTGGTATTGAGCACGTGGGAAGCACCTCGGTCGTGGGGCTTGCCGCAAAGCCGTGTATTGACGTCGATATGGTCATTGAGGATATGGCGGTGTTTGACGCAGTACGTTACCGCTTGGAAAAAATCGGATATATACACGAGGGTGACCTTGGAATCGCGGGAAGGGAAGCATTTCGTTACGAAAGCAAGCCGCACCTGCAGCGCCACCATTTGTACGTTTGCCCCCGGAGCTCAGCAGAGCTACACCGTCACGTGACCTTTCGGGATTTTTTGCGCCAAAACAGCGATGTCGTGAAAAGATACGGTGAGGTAAAGATGGCGGCGGCGATGCTTTACCCCAATGATATTGAGAAATATTTGGCGCACAAAGCGCCCGTGATAGAAGAGATATATGCCCAATGCGGCTTGAAATAAGGTTTTTAAGAGGTGAAGGTATGAAAAAAGTATATGATTTTTTGAAAAAAGCACAGGTTTATTATCTTGCAACCGTCGAGGGGGATCAGCCGCGTGTGCGCCCCTTTGGCACGGTCAACGAGTTTGAGGGCAAGCTTTACATACAAACGGGTAAGGTGAAGCCCACAAGCCGTCAGTTAGCGGCAAACAACAAGGCGGAAATTTGCGCATTTGCGGGTGGAGAGTGGCTGCGTGTTGCTTGCGAGCTCATTGAGGACGACCGCTTTGAAGCGAAAAAGTCGATGCTTGATGCGTACCCCAATTTGCGCGGCATGTACGACGAAAACGACGGCAACACGCAGGTGCTTTATATGCAAAACGCCACCGCCACCTTCTGCGCGTTCGGCAAAGCACCCGAGGTTGTGGAGTTTTGAAGATAATTCAAGTTGATGCGCCGTCTTATTGGGAAGGCGAAATGGAGGAGCTTTTATGAAACAACTAAAGCAAAACCGCGCGGCGAGCTTTGCCGTGGTCGGGTTGGTTTACATACTTGCCGCCGTGATCGGCGTTTTCGTCTATTGCGCGACGGAGCTTGATTGGTGGCTTTCTTTGCTGATTGCTGACGTGGCGGCAACGGTTGCGACCTTTGTTTTCAGTGTTATTTTTGGCAATGCCTCGGTTTATGACCCTTATTGGAGCGTACAGCCGCCCGTGATCTTGGCGGCGTTTGCCATTCTTCACGGTGTCAATTGGTTGGGTGTGCTTTTGCTCCTTGTGGTTGGTTTCTGGGCGGTGCGTCTGACGGCAAATTGGGCGTACACCTTTGGAGATCTCACGCATCAGGATTGGCGCTACACCATGCTAAAGGAAAAAACGGGTGCGTTTTATCCTCTTATCAATTTTATCGGTATTCACATGGTCCCGACTCTCGTCGTTTACGGTGCGGTCGTACCTGCCGTTTTTGCAATTCGTGAGGGACTGTCGGCGAATATAGGTAGTGTGCTTTTCCTCTCACTCTCGCTTGGCGCAGCGATCATGCAGGGCGTCGCCGACATCGAGATGCACAAATTTCGCAAAAACCGTGACGGTTCCTTTATTCGACGCGGGCTTTGGAAATACTCCCGCCACCCCAATTATCTTGGTGAGATCTTAATGTGGTGGGGCGTGGCGCTTGCGGTCGTTTGTGCTGAACCGAGTGTGTGGTATCTTGCCGCAGGGGCGCTTGCCAACACCGTGCTCTTCCTTGCGGTCAGCATTCCCATGGCGGAGAAGCGGCAATCAAAAAAGGAAGGATTTTTGCAGTACAAGCGCGAAACGCGCATGCTTTTGCCGATCAAAAAGCTTCTTTGAGTGAATGAGAGAAAACTAAAAGGCGTATGCACTCCGATAGGGGTGCATACGCCACTTTTTTAGTTCCATTCGGGCTTATAGGTCGCCTCGTTGTCGTTTTTGTATTCCTCGCCCGAAAAAGGAGGGGAGGGGGGATTGTTGGGAGGGGGATTGTTGGTCGGAGGATTGTTGGGGTCATCGTCGTTATCGCCGCACGAAGCAAGCACAAGCGCGCTACACAAAAGCAGTATTGCTAAAAGCAAGCATAAAAAACGTTTCATGATAACTCCTTTCTTAGTAAAGCGGAATGTTGTAGCTTGCGCTTGTGATCTTCGGCGTGACACCGCCGCTTCCGTTATTAGGTGGTTCAATGCCGCAAAGCCAGCTTGTTTCTTGCCCCTCAACGGTAATGTTGCCCGCAGAGGAAACGTGAACGATGGCGCTGATGGGGTCCTTGAAGAACCAGGTGTTTTTGCCCTGCGACAAGTCCTTTAGGAGTTTTGTTGAGGTTGAGGTGGGATTGCCGTTTGCGTCGTATTCCACATAGTCGTAGTTTTCGGTGGTGTAATGCGCGGGACCGCCGCTGATCCACGAGCCGTTTCGCACGGTATTGAGGTCAAGATGCAACACACCCTCGATCACCTCGGCGTGATCGGTATGCAGGTGTCCTGCGATCGACATCATCACGGTGCCGGGTTGAATGCTGTTGGCTTTTTTGAAGATCTCGCGCACGGTGGGCGCGTCGGAGGTGGAGTACCATTCACCTGAGAAGCCCATGTGGGAAATGATGATGCAGGGAATGTTTTTATAAGCCGCGTCAATCAGTGTCTGCTCAAGCCACAGGAGCTGCGGGTCACCGAGCGTAAAGGTGTTTGTGTTGCCGGAGGGCGCGCGCAGCGCTGTGTTATGCTCCCATTTTTTCGTCGAGGGGTTAAAGGAATAGTTGGTGTCAAGGCAGACAATGCGGAAGCCGTTAGTGTCATAGTAATAATGACCGATGTCCTTGTTGAATTTTCCGTCAACAGTGCCCCAAACGACGTTTGCGTTCGTGAGGAGCGGTGTGACGACTGCCATGGAGTTGCCGGATGTTTCAAGCTCGTGATTGCCGTAAACGCCAAGAGCGGGGAGGTCATGGCTGTTTTCAAGATAAGCCTTGAAAAGCTCGGGCGAGCCCTTATAATCGTTTGAAAAATCGCCCGCGTGAACGATGAAATCGACATTTGCGTTGTTGGCGCGGTCAAGGATCGCTTGAATGTCAGCGATCGAGGACATGTACATATTTGCCTTATAGTGGAAATCGGCAAGAGCAGAGAAGGCGACGTTGCTTGCTTCCCTTGGCTGAAACTGTCGGCAATTATCAAAGATCTCTGCGAGGCGCTCGCGCACGGCTGTGTCGGTTGTACCTTGATAAAAACGGTTGGCAACGCCGACAAAATTGCGCGTGAGATCTTGCGAGGAATAAATATACTTCCAATCGTTGCCCGATTTATATTTGACGTAAAGGCGGGCGGTAAACAAGCGGTCGCGCGAGAGCCTTGGAATGCCCAAAAGAGAGGCGGTAAAGGTGAGGGTGCTTGCGTTTTGCGCGTAGATCTTGGTTAGCTCGGTGTTGCTGACCTTGGGGGTGCTGACGGTTAATTCCTCACCGTACCCAAGCAGGTCAGCGGGGAGAATGAGCATGCCGAACTTGACGTTTTCGTTTGTGGGGTCATAGGTTCCTGTGGGAACGAGATAACGGTAAAGATCGGAGGTCTTGTCGACCGTTGCGGCAAAGCGGAGCGCCGCGGCACCGTCGCCCTCGGTCGTGCCGTCAACGTTGCAGTAGCGTACCGAGGCACCGGGCAGAGTCAACGCGTCACTCGTGCTACCGATGGGAATGACCTTTTTGACGGTAATATCCTCAATGACAAGTCCGTTCGTGCCACAAAAATGAATGCCAACGCGGTTTTGCGGTGCGCTGCTGTAAAAGTTCGTGGCGGCGCGCTGCGAAACGAACTGATCGTTGAAGAAATAATAATTGATGCCGTCAATATGGTAGACGGTTATTGTGATGCGACCGTCGGCGGGATAGGTGAGCGCATCCTTGGCGGTTTTTTTAACTTGAAGGTCATTTTGGCGCGATTCGGCAATGGAATATGCGTAGAAGCGGTGGCTGTTTTCGGCTTTGGATGCATAGGCCATAAAATACGAGCCGCCAACGTAATTCTCACCGCCGACAGCATCGGTAATGGGACCGACGGACCACGTATCCGCTGTATTCATGCCCGAAAGTGTCATGGTGTAAGCATAATTTTCAACAGGCACGCCCACACTGTCCTTCAGATCGGGGAAAAACACGGTAAATTCGCCGTTGAGCAGACCGTTGACCGCGAGACCCTTATCGGTGAAGGTGAATTTTTGCGTGTTGATCTCACCAAGCGCTTTGTTTGAGGCATTGTAATTTTTCCAGCCGCCGGAAGCGCCCTTGTTGATCCACGGCACGCATACCTCGGGACCTGCCATCCAGCCCTCGGGCACACCGTTGCCGTCGCCCGTCAGTGTGGGATCGTAAATGACATCGCCCTCAATAATTTCGGGCAGTTCGCTTGCCTGTGCGGATAGGGGCAAAAGGGGAACAGCAAGGACCGTTAAGATTAGCGCCATGAGAAAGGCACATATTTTTTTGCTTCTTTTCATGTTTTGACTCCTTCAAAGAGATTGGAGAAAAGCTTAATTATATGGTAGCAAAAAACAGTGAATAAAAATCGATATAAATGTGAATTGTTTAAAAAACAAGGCCGGTTTACGCGTCAAAAAAATTCATTTGCTCGCCCTGCTTTGTCACGTTGCGAAAGGGGAGCCCCAAGTGCTCGTAGGCAAGGCGCGTGACGCATCTGCCACGGGGGGTGCGAGAGAGGAAGCCTATTTGCATAAGGTATGGCTCGTAAACGTCTTCAAGGGTGATCGCCTCCTCGCCGATGGTGGCGGAAAGCGTTTCAAGACCGACGGGACCGCCATCGTAGATTTTGATGATGGTGGTGAGCATGCGGCGGTCGATATTGTCAAGTCCAAGACCGTCGATGTCAAGCTTCGCGAGTGCGTAATTGGCAATGTCCGAGGTAATGGCACCGTCCCCCTTGACCTGCGCAAAGTCGCGCACGCGCTTGAGAAGACGGTTGGCAATACGCGGTGTGCCGCGCGAACGCGAGGCAATTTCAATCGCGCCGTCGTCGGAAATATCAAGGTCGAGGATGCCCGCACTGCGCTTGACAATGGTGGCAAGCTCCTCGGGGGTATAAAGCTCCAGCTTGAGCATTACGCCAAAGCGGTCACGAAGAGGGGTGCTCAGCTGACCCGCCCTTGTCGTTGCGCCAATGAGGGTAAAGCGCGGCAGGTCAATGCGGATGCTACGCGCCGAGGGACCCTTGCCGATAATAATATCAAGCGCGTGGTCCTCCATGGCAGGGTAAAGAATTTCCTCTACGGCACGGGAAAGGCGGTGGATCTCGTCAATAAAGAGCACGTCGCCCTCCGAGAGGTTCGTCAGAAGCGCCGCAAGGTCACCCGGCTTTTCAATGGCGGGACCCGACGTAACGCGGATATTCACGCCCATTTCATTGGCGATAATGTTCGAAAGGGTGGTCTTACCAAGACCGGGAGGGCCGTAAAGGAGCACGTGGTCAAGCGAATCGCCGCGCTTTTTGGCGGCGTCAATGTAGATCTTCAGGTTTTCCTTGACCTTTTCCTGTCCGATATAGTCGGCAAGGGTCTGCGGGCGCAAGGTCACCTCGGGCTCGGTATCTGCACTTGTTTCCTTAGTGGAGAGAATTCGATTTTCAAAGTCGAAGTCGCTATCATTTCTTAAATCGTGAAAATCCATACCATACTCCTTACATCATTTTTTTAAGAGCCGCGCGAATAATGCCCTCGGTGTCCATCGCAGAGGTGTCAACCCCTTGGAGGGCGGCAAGGATCTCGGCGCGGCTGTAACCAAGCACAACAAGTGCCTCTTGCGCTTCCGCGAGCTTACTGCCGTTGCCGGCGGCGCTCTCGTTTACGGTGGTCACGGTAAACGCGTCAAAGGTGGAGGGCAGAGCCGTGCCCGCTGCCATTTTATCGTGAAGCTCAAGAATAATACGCGCGGCGGTTTTGGGTCCGATGTTGTTGGCGCGCGATATTGCCTTTTTGTCCTCGGAGCATACGGCAAGCGCAAATTTTTCGGGGGTGAAGGAGGAGAGGATCGAAAGCGCGGCTCGCGGCCCCACTCCCGACACTGTGATCAGGAGCTTAAAGGTTTCCATCTCGCTCTCGTCGGCAAAGCCAAACAGCTCCATATCATCTTCTCTTACCGAGAGGTGGGTGAAGAGCTTGACGGGCTTTTTCTCCTGCGCGGCAGGGGCAATTTTTTGATAGGTGTTACCACTGATCGTCAGCTTAAATCCAACACCGCTCGCGTCAATGACGGCGGCGGTCGGCATAAGGACCGTCAGCGGTCCTTCAATGTAATAAAACATGGTTCCTCCGTTAAAATAACTTGTGAAATTAAAATAAATGTTAAAATATGTTCTTTTGAGATTTTAAAAAGGTTTTATTCTTTGTCCTTTGCGGCTGCGGGGATTTGCGTGTGCTTGATTGCACGCTCGAGCTTTAAGCGGTCGATATCCATATCCCGACCGCACCTTGTGCACACCACACGGCACACACTGCCGACGCGCATAACGCGGAACTCACTGCCACCGCAAGGATGCGGCTTTTTGAGGGTTAAGAGCATGTCGGGAAAGAGCTTGATGATTTGCATAAAAAAGCGCTCACTTTCACTTTGATATAATCTCTTACAGTATAACACATCTTTGCTGATATGTAAAGAGAAAAAACGCGCTTTTGAAAAAAAGTGAGGGGGCTTTTAATAAAATTAATATTTTTTGATAAAACATTTGACGAGGGCGCGTTTATATGTTATAATATTAAATAACTTTTTTGAAAGGGAGGGTGCCGTAGTGATCATTCTCGGTATTGACCCGGGGCTTGCCATCGTCGGTTGGGGCGTGGTGGAGCACCGCGGTGGCAAATTAAGACCGCTTGGCTACGGTGCCATTCGCACACCGGCAGGCACGCGCACAGAGGAGCGGCTTGCGGGTATTTACCGCGACCTTCACATGGTGATCGACCATTTTAAACCCGATGAGATGGCGGTGGAGGAGCTGTTTTTTAACACCAATATCACCACGGGCATTCGCGTAGCGGAGGCGCGCGGCATCGTGCTTCTTGCCGCCGAGCAAAAGGGCTTGCCGATTTCGGAATACACGCCCTTGCAGGTCAAGCAAGCGGTGGTCGGCTACGGCAGAGCCGAGAAAAAGCAGGTGATCGCTATGGTGACAAGCATTTTGGGGTTGGCTGAGCCCCCGAAGCCCGACGATACCGCCGACGCACTTGCTATTGCCGTTTGTCATGCCCATTGTGGCGGCTCGCGGCTTGCCAAATACTTTAACAACTGACGGAGAGAATTATGTTTTACACGGAATTTTGGAAGGATTACGAATTACTTGATACCTCGGACGGCGAGCGCCTTGAGCGCTGGGGAAAATACATTCTCGTGCGCCCCGATCCGCAAATTATCTGGAAGGGTGCCGCTAAGCATCCCGCATGGAAAAAGGCAGACGCCGTTTACCGTCGCTCCTCGTCGGGCGGTGGCGCGTGGAAGCAAAACAGACTTCCCGAGCAGTGGAAGATCTCTTACCGCGATCTCACCTTTCTCATTAAGCCTATGGGCTTTAAGCACACGGGACTTTTCCCCGAGCAGGCTGCAAACTGGGATTGGTTTTCCGAGAAAATTAAAAACGCGGGTAGACCCATCAAGGTCTTAAATCTCTTTGCCTACACGGGCGGTGCGACGGTTGCGGCGGCAAAGGCGGGCGCCTCGGTCGTGCACGTGGATGCCGCCAAGGGTATGGTCGCGCAGGCAAAGGAAAACGCGCGCCTCTCGGGTCTTGCCGACGCGCCGATCCGCTATATTGTTGACGACTGCAAAAAGTTTGTTGAGCGCGAGATCAAGCGCGGCAATTTTTACGATGCGGTCATTATGGATCCGCCCTCTTACGGCAGAGGCCCCTCGGGCGAGATCTGGAAGATCGAGGACTCGGTTGACGAGCTGGTGGAGCTTGCGTCGAAGCTTTTGTCGCGCGAGCCGCTGTTTTTCTTGATCAATTCTTACACGACGGGCTTGTCACCGTCTGCGATGAGATACATTCTTGATTTGAAGGTGCGCGCACGCTTCGGCGGCACGACAACGGCCGAGGAGCTGGGGCTTGAGGTCACGCAGACAGGCTCTTATCTGCCTTGCGGCGCGAGCGCACGTTGGGAGCTTTGAGGTTAAAAATGAGTGAAGTGTTTATCCACGCCAAGGATCTTTGGTGTTCTTACGATGATAACGACGGCGGCAAGCAGCGCGTACTGCGCGGCGTGACGCTTGATATCAAAAAGGGCGAATACGTGGCGATCCTCGGGCACAACGGCTCGGGCAAATCGACGTTTGCCAAGCTTCTTAATATGATCCTTGAGCCCGATGCGGGCGAGCTCCGAGTGGCGGGAAAGGATCTTTCCTCGCCCGAACTTACCGACGATGACGTATATGAGCTGCGCCGCGAGGTCGGCATGGTCTTTCAAAATCCCGATAATCAGTTGGTCGCAACGATCGTTGAGGAGGACGTGGCGTTTGGTCCCGAAAATCTCGGTGTGCCGCCCCAAGAGATCCGCGCGCGCGTTGACAAGGCGCTTGCCACCGTTGGTATGAGCGAATACGCAAGGCACGAGCCGCACCGCCTCTCGGGCGGACAAAAGCAGCGCGTGGCGATTGCGGGCGTGCTTGCGATGAACCCCTCCTGCATGATACTTGATGAATCGACCGCGATGCTCGACCCCAAGGGTCGCCGCGAGGTAATTGAAACCGTGGAGCGCCTGAATCGCGAGCAGGGCATGACCGTCATTACCATTACCCACCACATGAACGAGGCGGCGCGCGCCGACCGTGTGATCGTGATCGACGAGGGCAAGATCCTGCTTGACGGCACGCCGCGTGAGGTTTTTGCCAATACCGCGCGCCTGACCGAGGCGGGGCTTGACGTGCCGCAGTGCACGGCGCTTGCCAATATGCTGAGCGAGGCGGGTATCGCACTTGGTGAAACACCTGTGACCGAGGAGGAATGCGCGGACGCCATTTGCCGTCTGCTGAAAGGGGGAAGCCATGGCAACGTTAACGCTTGAGCACGTATCTTATATTTACGGCGAGAAGACTCCCTTTGAGGTAAAAGCGCTTGACGACGTGTCGCTGACCGTTCGCGAGGGAAGCATCACGGGCATTATCGGTCATACGGGCTCGGGTAAATCCACGATGGTGCAGCTCTTCAATGGCCTTGAAAAGCCAATGAGCGGGAGAGTGCTGCTTGACGGCAAGGATATTTGGAGCGAGCCGAAGAAAATGCGCGAGATCCGCTTCCGCGTGGGTCTTGTGATGCAGTATCCCGAATATCAGCTCTTTGAGGAAACCGTGCGCGCCGATATTGCCTTCGGTCCGCGCAACATGGGACTTTCCGAGGAGGAGATCGATGCGCGCGTGCGCGAGGCGGTCGCCTTCGTCGGTCTTGAGGAGGACGCGCTTGGCAAGTCGCCCTTTGATCTTTCGGGTGGTCAGAAGCGCCGTGCCGCTATTGCGGGCATTATGGCGATGCGCCCTGAGGTCTTGGTGCTTGACGAGCCTGCGGCAGGTCTTGACCCGCGCGGTCGCGACGCTATTTTGCAGGGAATTGATACCTATAACAAAAAAACGGGGGCGACGGTCATTATCGTCAGCCACAGCATGGAGGACATGGCGGCTTATTGCGATGATCTTATTGTCATGGCAAACGCAAGGGTCTTTCTTTCGGGCACGCGCGACGAGGTTTTTTGTCACGCAAAGGAGCTTGCCTCGGTCGGGCTTGACGTGCCGCAGATCACGCGCCTTATGATGATCTTAAAGGAGCGCGGCGTTGCCGTTCCCGACGGCATTTTTACCGTCCCCGCGGCATTTGATGCCCTTAAAACATTGTTACGTTAAAAACCACACTAAAGGAAGAATATGAAAAACATCTCATTTGGACAGTATTATCCCGCGAGGTCACCGATCCACGCAATGGATGCGCGCATCAAGGTAATCTTGGCGGTACTGTATATCGTGGCGGCGTTTTTGTGCAAGAACGCATACGCCTTTGGCGCGCTGCTTTTGTCGGCGGTGATCTTGCTTTTCTTATCGCGCATTCCGCCGCGCATTATCTTGCGCTCACTGCGCCCTCTCATTTTTATCATGCTTTTTACGGCAATTCTCAATTTGCTGTTTTCGGGGGGCACCACGGTGCTTGTCAGCTTTTGGCGCATCACCATTTATCGCGAGGGCGTGTTTAACGCGATCTATATGCTTGTGCGTATTATTGTGTTGGTGTTCGGTACAAGCATATTTTTGACCTACACAACAACACCGATCGCCCTTACCGACGCGATCGAGAGTCTGCTCTCGCCCCTGCGCGTTATTCGTATGCCTGTGCATGAGTTTGCGATGATGATGAGCATCGCCCTGCGCTTTATCCCCACGCTGATGGAGGAAACCTACAAGATCATGAGCGCGCAAAAGGCGCGCGGTGTGGATTTTTCCTCGGGCGGTCTTATCAAGCGCGCGAAGGCACTGGTGCCGATTCTTATCCCGCTTGTGGTATCCTCCTTCCGCCGTGCGGATGAGCTGGCGACCGCTATGGAGTGCCGCTGCTACCGCGGCGGCGCGGGCAGAACGAAAATGCGCGTGCCGAAGCTGCACGTTGGAGATTTTGCGGCGCTTTTGCTCATGCTCGCTTTTGGCGCGGGAATCATTTATTTAAACCGATTGATCGTTATTTTTTAAAGGAGTGCGTATGAAGCTGCTGCTAAACATTGCCTATCTTGGCACGGCATATTGCGGATATCAGGTTCAACCCAACGGCATCACCGTGCAGCAGCGCCTCGGTGAGGCGGCAAGGGCGGTTTTTGGGTATGAATGCGACGTGGTGGGGTGTAGCCGCACCGACAGCGGTGTCCACGCGCGCGGCTTTTGCGCGACGCTATCAAAGCGAGGGCAAGGAGCCCTTGTAACTACAATCCCGACCGACCGTGTTCCGCGTGTTCTGAATCTTTCGCTACCGCACGATATTACGGTGCTTGGCGCTATCGAGGTGCCCGAGGATTTTCACGCGCGTTACGACGTGGTAAACAAGGAATATGAGTATTTGTTCCGCGACGGCGGCGAGCGCGATCCCTTTCTTACCGACCGCGTTTGGCAGCTTGACAGGGCGTTTAGCGATGAGATGATCGCGCGAATGGACCGCGCGGCAAAGGGCTTTGTCGGCAGACATGATTTTGTGGCACTGCGCGACAAAAACGACGACGAGAAGGACACCGTGCGCGAGATATTTTCCGCATCGGTGACAAGGCAGGGCGCGCTTGTCAGCTTTCGCGTTTGCGGCAACGGATTCTTGTATCACATGGTGCGCATCATGGCAGGCACCTTACTTGCCGTGGCGAATGGAAAAATTGCGCCCGAAAGCATTGGCGAGCGTATCGCGTCACTTGACCGTACGCAGTTTGGCATTACGGCGCCCGCGGCAGGGCTTTACCTTGACCGCGTGACCTATAAAGACATTGAATTTTAAAAGAAAGGAGAGGCATTATGGAGCAAGAGAGCCGTCAAACCGCACTTGTGCTTGCAAGTGAGGAGCGTGCGTTGGTGGAAGCCAAGCCGCAAAGCAGCTATTGGGCGCGTATTTCACGTCGTTATAAATTTTTGGCACGCATTGTCGCTATTTCGCTCATCATCTTCGTTTTGATGTTTGCGGCGACGTGGACAAATGCCTTTTCTTACGCAAACGTGCTTTATTTCGGCAAGGATATCGGCACGCTCTCCACGCTTGCGGCAAAAAACAACGATACTGTTTATTACACCTACGGCAAGCAGGGCGCTTCTGTGGTTTCCTATCGCGGCGGTGTCGGTGTGGTACACCTCGGTGGCACGGAGATCTACGCGCCCGACGGCGAGCTTTTGCTCTTCCTTACGGGTGAATACAAAAATCCGCGCGCCGCTGTATCAAGAGATTACTTTATTACCTACGATTTTGGCGGTAAGAGCTACACGGTCTGCAATTCCTACGCAGAGCTTTACCGCGGCACGACCGAATGTCCCATTTATCACGCATCGGTTGGCGACACGGGGCATTTCGCGCTGGTAACGGCGCCCGAGGCGACCGCCACGGGTGAGAATCTGCCGCTTTCGGAGGTGCTTGTTTTTAATCCCTCCTTTCAGCTTGTCAATCGCTTCGGTCGCGCGGGCGCGACGGTTGCCGCTACGGTTTCCAATAACGGCAGATTTGTAGCGATTGCCGACGCGATCGCGGCGGGGGCTGCGGTTGACGTATATACGATCGGCACGGATCGTCGCGGTGCCGCCCTTACCTTTGCGAGCTTTCCGTATCAGCTGTCCTTTACGACCGATACCACGCTCGCGCTTGTCTGCGAAAAGACCGCGTATACCTTCCACGTGGACGGTGAATTATACGGTCAGCTCGATTATAACGGCGCGGTCGCGTGTGCCGCAGATGTTGGCACATCGGGCGTTGCGCTTGCTTTGCGCAGCAACACCGTAAATGAAAGCTATCGCCTTGTGGTGACCGATAAAAAGGGGAATATCAAGTGCGATTTTGCGCTTTCTCTTGCGGTAAGTGATCTTTCGCTTGCGGGAGATCACGTGTGGCTGCTCCACGCGGGAGCGGTTGCCTGCTTTTCGCTTGAGGAGGGTGCCCTGATCGACGAGCAGCCGATCGCAGAGGGTGCTATCGGCATTACCGCCCTTGGCAATCAGTCGGCACAGGTCATGTATCCGTCGCAGACGATTAAGGTTTATGTAAAGGAGCGACGGTAATGAAACATATTCCCAATATTTTAACTGTACTCAGGTTAGCGCTCATACCGCTGTTCCCGATTCTATATTTTCTGGTATCTCCCGTGGTGGCGATCCCCCTAATGTTCCTTGCGGGTGCTACCGATATTTTGGATGGGTATCTTGCGCGCCGAAACGGGTGGGGCAGTGTGTTTGGCAAGGTGCTTGACCCCATTGCGGATAAATTGATGCAGGGCGCGATGCTGTTCTCGCTCTTGTTTGATGGGTTGGTGCCTTGGTATCTTGCGCTTCCGCTCGTTCTTAAGGAGCTGACGCAGGGTGTTTTAAGTATCGCCATGCTAAGGCAGCGCCGTGTACATACCGATAGCAGATGGTACGGCAAGGTGGCGCTTTGTATGTTTTATTTTACCGTTGTCGCCTCGATCCTGCTGATGGCGTTGGTAAAGCCCGAGATCGCCAATATCATCATTTTGATCTTGTGGGTGGTCACTGTTTTGATGATGATGTATGCTTTTGTGAATTATATCGTCTTGTATGCCCGTATGGCGGCAGAGATCAAGGCAAAGAAGAGAGGAGTCGCCAAGGAGGGCGAAATTTAAAAAATGGTTATGTGTTCAAAATGCCACAAGCGCGTGGCAACCGTATTTGTGACGAAAATCGAAAACGGCGAGAGAAAGACCGAGGGGCTTTGCGTGAAGTGTGCAAAGGAGCTTGGTATGCCGACCGATCAGATGATGGGCAACGTCATGGGCAAGCTTGGCATCTCTCCCGAAATGCTTGAAAATATGGAGGCGGAGCTGAACGGTCTTATTGAGCAGAGCGGCGGGCTTCCCAGTGACAATGACGACGGCGAGGACGGCGGCGCGCCCGCCATTGATTTCCCCAAGATCTTTCGTGAAAGCGGACTCTTTGGTAACCCTGTCACCCCCGAGGAAAACGCCGAAAAGGGCAAGGGTGGAAAGGCGGAAAAGGCACCCAAGGAGAAAAAGCACAAGTTCCTTGATACCTACTGCCGCAACCTTACGCGCCGTGCGCGTGAGGGAAAGCTTGACCGCATTGTCGGGCGCGAGCGTGAGCTTGCGCGCGTGATACAAATTCTCTCGCGCCGTCAGAAAAACAATCCGTGCCTCATCGGCGAGCCCGGTGTCGGTAAAACGGCGATCGCCGAGGCACTTGCCCAGCGCATTGCCGAGGGTGCCGTACCCTTTAAGCTCCGTGGCAAGGAGGTATATCTCGTTGACCTTACCGCGCTGGTTGCGGGCACGCAGTTCCGCGGTCAGTTTGAGTCGCGCATTTTGGGCCTTTTAAAAGAGGTGACCGACGCGGGTAATATTATTCTTGTCATTGACGAGGTGCACAACATCGTCGGCACGGGCGAGTCGGAGGGAAGTGTCAACGCGGCGAATATCCTAAAGCCCGCACTCTCGCGCGGCGAGGTGCAGATCATTGGCGCCACCACCCTTAACGAGTACCGTAAGTATATTGAAAAGGATAGCGCCCTTGAGCGCCGCTTCCAGCCTGTGACGGTAAACGAGCCCTCGCTTGAGGATACCGTCGAGATGCTGCGCGGCATCAAGCACTATTACGAGTCCTTCCATTCCGTGCAGATTCCCGACGCGATCCTGCGCCGTGCCGTGGTGCTCTCCGAGCGCTATATTACCGACAGATACCTGCCCGATAAGGCAATTGACCTGCTTGACGAGGCGGCGGCAAACCTTTCGCTCAATAGCTCGTTTTTAAACGAGAGTTACGAGATAAAGGAACAATTATTGTTGGAAAAAGAAAAACGAGAGCAAATTGAGGCAGAAGATGCCACCGACGAGCAAGCCGAAAAGCGCCGCTTTGAGGAGCTTGCCAAGATCAAGGCAAAGGAGCTGCAGCTCTCGGAGCGCCTTGCTGAAATTGAGCCCGAGTGCGGCAAGGTCGTGCTTGGCGAGGAGGAGCTTGCGCAGGTCATTGAGATCTGGACGGGTGTGCCCGCCGCCAACATCAGCGAAAACGAGTTTGAGCGCATTGACGGACTCGATGGGCGCTTAAAGGAGCACGTGGTGGGTCAGGATAAGGCGGTCGATGCCGTCGCGCGTGCCATCAAGCGCAATCGCGCGGGCGTATCTTATAAAAGGAAGCCTGTTTCCTTTATCTTCGCGGGCCCGACGCGCGTTGGTGAGACCGAGCTTGTAAAAACGCTTGCCGCCGACCTCTTTGACAGTCCCGAAACGCTCATTCGACTCGATATGTCGGAATTTATGGAAAAGCATTCTGTGTCGCGCATTATCGGAGCGCCTCCCGGATACGTCGGCTACGACGAGGCAGGGCAGCTCACTGAAAAAATTCGCCGCCGCCCCTATTCCGTGGTGCTCTTTGACGAGATCGAAAAGGCGCACGCCGACGTCCTCAACGTCCTCTTGCAAATTCTTGACGATGGCAGAATTACCGACGCACACGGTAAAACCGTGAATTTTGAAAACACCGTGCTCGTGATGACCACCAACGCGGGCTCTGACAAGGCGGGCGCGCTTGCGGGCTTTGGCACGAACGAGGTGAAAATGGAGGACGCGCGCACCGAAAAGGCGCTCTCTACCTTCCTGCGCCCCGAGTTCCTGAACCGCGTGGACGAGATCATCACCTTCCGCGCGCTTGACGAGGCGGATTTTGCGAAGATTGCCGCCATTCAGATGAAGGAGCTTGCCACCGCCCTTGCGGAGCGCCACATCACGCTCACCTACAGCGACGAGGCGCTTGCCCTCATTGCCAAAAATTCCTACTCTCATAAATACGGCGCGCGTAATATGCGCCGCTATATCAAAACGCACGTTGAGGATGCGCTGGCGGAAAAGATCATTGCCGACTATAAGCGCTCCATCACCCACGCCTCCGTCACGGCAAAGGACGGGGAATTGCGTATCGAGGCGCTTTGATTCTTGTTTGTGGAGCACTTGAAAAGGAATTCATGGCATAAATTGTAAAAAAAATGTTAACAATGCATTTTCCTATTGCATTTGCAATATGATTATGATATAATTTTTCACGCTTGCGTGATGGCGAGCAAAAACACACACGGGGTCGGATGCAAGGTTGGTGCCCGGCACTTGCGGGGTTACCTTGTGAGATCACCGTGGTGGAAAAAAACCAAAGGAGGACATCAAAATGTCTGTTATTACCATCAAACAACTGCTTGAAGCAGGCGTCCATTTCGGACACCACACCAGAAGATGGAACCCCAAAATGCAGGAGTACATCTTCACCGAGCGTAACGGTATCTACATTATCGACCTGCAGAAGACCGTTAAGAAGTTCGAGGAGGCTTACAACTTCGTTCGCGAGCTCTCCGCAAACAACGGCACCATCCTTTTCGTTGGTACCAAGAAGCAGGCTGCTGATGCCATCAAGGAAGAGGCACAGCGCTGCGGCATGTACTACGTAAACGTTCGTTGGCCTGGCGGCATGATGACCAACTTCAAGACCATCAAGCGCTCCATCGCACGCCTCAACTCCCTCACCAAGATGCAGGAGGACGGCACCTTTGATCTGCTTCCCAAGAAAGAGGTTGCAGGCAAGCAGAAGGAGATCTTTGACCTTGAGAAGAGCTACGGCGGTATCAAGACCATGGAGACCCTGCCTTCCGCAGTGTTCATCGTTGACCCCCACAAGGAGCGCAACGCAGTTCTTGAGGCAAAGAAGCTTGGTATTCCGGTCATCGCTATCGTTGATACCAAC
>JAZOSR010000032.1:0-12260 GCA_045657225.1 Eubacteriales bacterium
CGTGTTCGAGATCGTCGGCTATCACCTGCCCGAGGGCGAGGAGGCGGCTGCCACCAAGCGCGTGCCGTGGCTTTTCGGGTGCCGTGAGATGTCCTTTGAAGAGATCCTTGCCGACCCCGAGATCGAAGCGGTGATCGTGGAGACCGAGGAACTGCTGCTTACCGAATATGCAAGAACGGCGATCGAGCACGGCAAGCACGTGTATATGGAAAAGCCCGGTGGTATTGACCCTGCGGCGTTTGAGGCGCTGATCGGTGCGGTGAAGGAGTCGGGTAGGGTCTTCCAAATCGGGTATATGTATCGCTACAATCCCGTTTTGCGCGACTTGATCGCGCAGGCAAAAGGCGGTGAGCTTGGCGAGATCGTCAGCATTGAAGCCGATATGAGCTGTCATCACGAGGCAGGGAAGGTGCGTTCGTTTATCTCGCGCTATCCGGGCGGTATGATGTTTTATCTTGGCTGTCACCTCATTGATCTCGTGCTGCGACTGAAGGGTGAGCCCGAGGAGATTTTGCCCCTCAATACCAAAACGGGGCTTGACGGGGTTCTTTCCGAGGATGTTGGTATGGCGGTGATGCGCTACAAAAACGCGATATGCACCGTGAAATCCTCCGCTGTTGAGTACGGCGGCTACGCGCGCCGACACCTCACGGTCACAGGCAGCAAAAAAACGGTAGAGGTCTGCCCCATGGAGCGCGGTACGGGGGGCAACACGGTCCTCACAGGTGTGCGTGAATACGAAAAGCACAGCTGGGGTGACGGCGGCATCTATCGCGAAACCGAGCCCTTTGACCGCTATGCTCCCATGCTCCTTGACTTTGCCGCCATGGTGCGCGGCGAAAAGCAAAACGAATATACTCCCGACTACGAGCTGCAGCTTTACCGCCTCTTCATGAAGGCGTGCGGTGTGAAGAATTGAATAAAGGAGTGGCGCTCCCCCCTCGGGGAGCGTCGTTTTTTTGTATTAAATAATAAAATTATATTTTATAAAGCTTCCTTGACAAAAGTGAACCTTTGTGATATGATAAATTGAGTAATTATGAAAGGCGATGCTATGAAGATCGGATTTGTTTCACTTGGCTGCTCAAAAAACCAATTAGATACCGAGGTAATGCTGCACGAGCTGCTTTCGGCGGGCTATGAGATCACGCCCGACGAGACCGAGGCGGACGTTGTGGTGATCAACACCTGCGCCTTTATTGAAAGTGCGAAAAAAGAGGCGATCGACAACATCCTTGACGTGGCGTGGCTCAAAAAGCACCGCTCGCTCAAGGGTATTGTGGTAACGGGATGCCTTTCCGAGCGCTATCGCGAGGAGATCTTCCGCGAGCTGCCCGAGGTTGACGCCCTGCTTGGCGTTGGCAGTATTCACAATATCGTGGCGGCGGTTGACAGCGTGCTGGCACGCAAGGGGAAGGGTAAGGGCAAGCTTCCGAAATACGCCTCGTTTGAGGATAAAAACACGGTGCGCCTTGGCGGCGACCGCGTGCTGACCACGCCCGAATACTATTCTTACCTCAAAATTTCCGAGGGGTGCGACAATCACTGCACCTACTGCGCGATCCCCTCGATCCGCGGCAAATTCCGCTCCCGCCCGATGGAGGACCTTGTCGCCGAGGCAAAGCAGCTCGAATCGCTTGGCGTGAGGGAGCTGAATATCATCGCGCAGGACACCACGCGCTACGGTATTGTCCTTTACGGCGAATATTGCTTGCCAAAGCTCTTGCGCCGTATTACCGAGGAAACGTCGATTCCGTGGATCAGAATTCTTTATTGCTATCCCGATAAGATGACCGATGAGCTGATCGCCGAGATCCGCGACAATGACCGTATCGTTAAATACATTGATCTGCCCTTACAGCACGTATCTGACGGCGTGTTGCGCCGTATGAACCGCAAGGGTGACGGGAAAACTGTGCGTGACGTGGTGGCAAAGCTGCGCCGTGAGATCCCGAATCTTACCCTACGTACCACCTTTATCGTCGGCTTCCCCGGGGAGAGTGAGGCTGATTTTGAGGAGCTTTGCGACTTCGTTGCCGAAGTGCGCTTTGACCGCATGGGTGTGTTTACCTATTCCGCTGAGGAGGGAACACCCGCGGCAAAATTGCCCGATCAGATTGACGAGCAGGTAAAGCAGGACCGTATGGATATCCTGATGAAGCAGCAGATGCAGATCAATGCCGAGCAAAACGAGAAAAAGATCGGCTCGACGATCCGCGTACTGGTGGAGGATTTTGATGCCGTCAGTGAAGCGCATTTTGGCAGATCTGCCGCCGATGCGCCCGATATTGACGGAAAGGTGTATTTTAAAGCCGCACGCCGCATTGCACCCGGCAGTATGGTTGACGTGAAGGTGCGAGAGGTGCTTGATTATGACCTTTACGGTCGAGCAATGATGCCCAAAGGAGAAAACGAATGAGTAAAATGAATTTGCCCAATAAGCTGACGGTGTTGCGACTTTTGATGGTGCCCGTTTTGATGACGCTGCTTCTGCTGCCCGACTCGGTGTTGCCGTGGGAGTGGGCATACGGCGTTGGTGTTTTGGTGTTTGCCGCGACGGCGGTGACCGACCTGCTTGACGGCAGAATTGCACGCGCGAACGGTCTTGTGACCAATTTTGGTAAATTTATGGACCCCGTTGCCGATAAATTTATGGTCATTGGCACGATGCTGGCGATCCTGTTCCGCACGATGCGCCCCGATCTTTACGGTCTTACCTACATTTACTCCTCGATCGTGGTCTATTTCTTTGCGCTGACGATCTTAGTTATTTTCCGCGAGCTTGCCATTACCTCGCTGCGCCTGGTATTGGTCAGCAGTGCGGGGCAGGTGGTTGCCGCAAGGATTCTCGGTAAGCTGAAAACCTTGATGCAAACGATCGCCATCGGCGCAATGATGGTGGAGCCCCTGCTTGAAAAGCTGGTGCTTCACTTTAAGCCCGATTACTGCTTGGCAGGTGTTTATCCCATTTGCTGGGTGCTCCTTTCCGTGGTTGCTGTGCTCACGGTGTGGTCGGCGTACGATTATATTAAGGGTGGATGGAAGTATATCGTAACGGATAAGTGATGGTGGGCTGTGGTATTTGGCACAGACCAAAAACACACACGAAGAATTATTTTTTATAACCGCTTTCCCTTATCCTTTCGGGATGAGGGAGAGCGGTTTCGCTTTTTAAAATCGTTTAAGGTAGAAATTCGTACCGAATTTCATTTTTATGTGTGTTTTTTAGACGCGCTCTCAATGCTCGACGTATTAAATACGCCTCACGCATTGAGATCACGCCTTCTGCACTCAAATCCCGCAGCCCATTTCCCCGTATAATTGGCACAGACCAAAAACACACACGTATAATTGATTTAAACAACTGCTTTCTCTTATTCTTTCACGAGTAAGGGAAAGCAGTTTCGCTTTTTAAAAGTTTCTCCTTGAAAAGGGGCTGTGAAATTTTATTTGAAAAAGGGGTTTACAAGAAGAAATTTTTCGTGTATAATATATTATGGTAAAGTCGATGAACGGGAAAAATGCCTGCTAAAACCGTCAAAGAGAGTGTTGCCTTGGCTGGGAGCAACGCACGGGAGGTGGGAGATGTGCACCCGCGAGATGCGCGGCGAGCCCTTTGGTGTAGCCGTTGCCGTAGCCCGCGTTAAGGGAATACCATTGAAATGATGGTGAGAAAGGGGGAGCTTCCCCGAAGCAGAGTGGAACCGCGGTATTGCCGCCTCTGTACCCATGGTGGGTGCGGAGGTGTTTTTTTGTTTTGGCGGGCTTTTGTGCTTCAGGGATACAACGAAAATGGATTTATTTGAGCTGAAAAACGGTGCGCAGATGGTATGCGATGCGCTCCGTAAGACCGCAAAGGATGCGTATCGCGGCGCAAGACACCTTGCCGCCGACCTGAAATATGATATTGAGGCGTTCCGTCAGCGCGACCCTGCCGCCAAAAGCGACGCGGAGATCGCTCTGCTTTACTCGGGCTTTCACGCGCGCACGGCGCACCGCCTCTCGCACAAGCTTTACAAAAACGGACACACCTTTTGTGCCAGACTTGTCAGCCAAGGCGCGAAGATGGTCACGGGTATTGAGATCCACCCCGGTGCCACGATCGGCAAGGGGCTGGTCATTGACCACGGCACGGGCGTTGTGATCGGCGAAACTGCCGAGATCGGCGACAACTGCACGCTTTATCAGGGTGTCACACTCGGCGGTACGGGCAAGGACGTGGGTAAGCGTCACCCGACGCTCGAGGACGGCGTGATGGTGGGCGCGGGCGCGAAGGTCTTAGGACCCCTTACCATTGGCAGTAACGCCAAGATCGCGGCGGGCGCTGTGGTGCTGGACGATATTCCCGCTAACAGCACGGCGGTGGGTATTCCTGCGCGTGTGGTAAGCGTTGGGGGCGTGCGCATTGCAAACGACCTTGACCAGATCCACATTCCCGACCCCATTGCCGAGGCTCTTGCCGGACTAAAGAGCGAAAACGAGGCGTTAGGCGCACGCATATTAAAGCTTGAAAAGGCGACAAAAAAGCCGAGCGCCAAAAAGCCGACCGGAGCAAAAACGAAAACAACGAAAGACAAGGAGTAACGATATGATTCTTTATAATACCGCAACACACAAGCGCGAGGAGTTCGTTCCGAACGAGCCCGGCAAGGTCAGCATTTACACCTGTGGCCCGACGGTCTACCACTACGCGCACATCGGCAATCTGCGCACCTACATCATGGAGGATATTCTTGACCGCTATATGCGTTATCAGGGTCTGGACGTGCTGCGCGTGATGAACATTACCGACGTTGGTCACCTTTCAAGCGACGGTGACACGGGCGAGGACAAGATGCTGAAGGGCGCAAAGCGCGAGAAAAAGACGGTGATGGAGATCGCCGCCTACTACACCGATTGCTTCTTTGACGACTGCAAAAAGCTGAATATCCGCCGCCCCGACGTGGTGGAGCCCGCGACCGCCTGCATTGACGAGTTCATCAAGGTGATCGAATCGCTCATTGAAAAGGGCTTTGCCTATGAGGCGGGCGGCAACATTTACTTTGATACCTCAAAGCTTGAGCAATACTATATTTTCAACGATTTTACCTCCGAGGACCTTGCCGTTGGCGTGCGCGAGGGCGTTGAGGAGGACGGCAACAAGCGCAACAAGGCGGATTTCGTCCTTTGGTTTACCAAATCGAAGTTTGAGGATCAGGAGCTCAAGTGGGACAGCCCCTGGGGCATTGGTTACCCCGGTTGGCACATTGAGTGCTCCTGCATTGCCATGAAGCACGCGGGTGAGCGCCTTGACATTCACTGCGGCGGCATTGACAACGCCTTCCCCCACCACACCAACGAGATCGCGCAGTCCGAGGCGTACCTTGGGCACAAATGGTGCAATTATTGGATGCACGTTCTGCACCTGAATACCGACAGCGGTAAAATGTCGAAGTCGAAGGGCGAGTTCCTCACGGTCTCGCTCCTTGAGAGCAAGGGCTATGACCCCCTCGCGTACCGCTTCTTCTGCCTTGGCTCGCACTACCGCAGATCGCTTGTATTTAGCTTTGAAAATCTTGATAACGCCGTGGTTTCCTTCAAAAAGCTGATCGCGCGCATTGCCGCCCTCGGCGACGGGAAGGGCGAGGAGATCGACGAGGCGGCGCTTGCCGAGCTGCAGGCGAAATTTAAAGCGGCGCTTGACAACGACCTCAACACCTCGCTTGCCGTGACCGCGCTTTACGACGTTTTGAAGTTCAAGACGAACGCCGCCACCAAGCGCGCCGCCATTGCCGATTTTGACCGTGTTCTCGCCCTTGACCTGCTTGCCGCCGCCGATAAGCTTGCCGCCGAGCAGAAAAAAGCGGCAGAAGCCGCCGCCGTGCGCGTTTACTCCACCGATCCCGAGATCCGCGCCATTGAGGAGGCGATCGACGCCCGCGCCGCCGCCAAGAAGGCAAAGAATTACGCCGAGGCAGACCGCATCCGCGCCGAGCTGCTTGAAAAGGGCATCGTGCTGACCGATACCTCGGCAGGCACCACGTGGCAAAAGGCGTGACGGCACGATAGGATTTTTTACACCACGTTTAATTAAATAAAATTTTCAAGTAAAATTGGGGCTGAGTCATTGGATGCAGAAGGGGTGATCTCGGCACGAATAAGCGTATTTAATACGTCGAGTGCCGAGAGCGCGCCTAAAAAACACACGGCAACGTCGTTGCCTACACCTCATCCACCGCTATCGCGGTCCCCCTTCCCCTCAAGGGGAAGGCTCATAAAAGCAAAACCGCTTTCCCTTACCCCAAAAAGGATAAAGGGAAGCGGTATTTTTATATGCTTTTTCGTGTGTGTTTTTGGTCTGCGCCAATGAATCAGCCTCTTTCGTTGACAAATGTGTTCCGATTTGCTATACTAACATATAAGGAAGAACGGTGGGTCTGCGAGGGGCGATGCCGTCATGATCTTGCGCGAGGGGAGGGCGTCGGCATGAAGAAAAAGCTGTTTTGGATACTGTATTTTGGCGTGGCGATCGGCGGGGTCACGCTTGCCGCCGTATTGTTGCCGGAGTATATTGTGTTTAATTGGTATTCGCTGTTTCCCTTAGGGTATATGACACTCAATATTGTATTCGCTTTCATTGCCGCCAGTGAATTACCCAATAAATTTTGGAATTGGAAGCTCGAGCATCAGCGCATTTACTTTAGCGGGGGAGAAGTAGATAAACCCAGATCTCCCACGCCATATAATCGCCAATATAGTCTCACTTCTGCCAAAATCATTTTGGCGTTTTTACCGATTTGGTTTTGGTTCATCATTTTTTTCACAAGCAAAGCAAAAATTGTTTGCGGAATGATCCTCTTTGTATTTCTATTGACAGAAGCGATCCATCTTACGGTTGATGATGAGCTCTCCGCGAAAAAAGAGCGCAAGGAGCGCGAGGAGGAATTAAAAAAGCAAATTTCTCGCGAGCAAGAGGGCAAATGGAAATAATCTTGCAGGACAATGAAAGAAGGGAGTCGGCATGAAGAAAAAGCTGTTTTGGATACTGTATTTTGGCGTGGCGATCGGCGCGAATATTCTTGCCGCCGTATTGTTGCCGGAGTATATTGTCTTCAAATGGTATTCTCTGTTTCCGATTATATTTTTTATTCTTTGTGCTTTTTTGGCATGGATAACCATCCCCGGCAAAGAAATAACCCCCAACTCGTGGTATCAGCTGAAAAAAACAATAGTGCGCCTGCGCTATGATCGCCAAGTGGGCTTTTATGAGGAAGCCGAAAAGGAAAGAGATCCGATCATTCAAATTGCCTTAGAAAAAAGCTATAGGATCATACACGTGGGGCTGTTGATCATCTTGCCGTTTTTGTTCATGTGCATCTTTTTGTTCCCGTATTATGTAAAATTTTTGACCTGTAGTATACCCTTGGTGATCCTCGAGGTTATTACATGGTTCTCGGATTTGATGACGTACCGCAAGCATAATCGTCAAAATGCAAAAAAGCTGCAGCAGGAGCGCGAGGAACAAGAACGCCGCGAGGAACTGGGACGGTGGAAATAACGCCCGTCAATAAATAATTTGCACAAAAAGAGAAAAAAGCTCTTGCATTTTTTGTGCGAGCGTGCTATAATGAATAAGAACTATCATTTTACTTGAAATACGGAGGACTTTCTTATGAAAAAATTTGCCCGTTTTCTTTGTGTTGCATTGGTTTTGGTAACGCTTTGCGTGACCCTGATCGCCTGCGGCGGTGTCAAGTCCGGCGAGTACTATTACGGTGATATTGCACTGAACAGAAACTATGAGTACTACTCCTTCAGCGGATCTAAGTTTACTCATGCAACCTACGTTTACGGTGAGCCGATTGAAGAGGAAAGCTATTCCGGCACGTACGAGGTTGACGAGGAGGCAGGTACGATCACCTTTACTTGGGGTGAGGAGGGTGCTGAGCAGACTCTTACCTATGCCTATGCCTTTAACGAAGAGACCGGAATGATCACCATTGCATATTCGGTTTTCCAGCCCATGGCAAAATAACAAATGATTTTGGCGCCGCATCAAAGCGGCGCCTTTTTTTGTGAAAATAAAAGGTTGACCTTTTTAAAAAGATATGTTATAATAAAAAATAGTCCCATTGATATTATATAGGGAGGCTTTTTTATGAAGCGAATTTTACTGCTGATCCTGGCGCTTTCCTGCGTTTTTCTTGCCGTTGCCTGTAATGGCGAGGGAGATACAAGCATTAAGCTTGTGGTAAACGAGGAGGTCATGATGTCCGTTGATACCGAGGAGGCTGGCGAGCTGAAATTATCTTTGCCCGATAGCCGCCGTGTTTCCGAGTTCGTTGGTTGGCGCGCGCAAAAGGGGGAGGAAACCATCTTTTTGCCTGCAGGCGCTATCTATGCCTATGCACAGGGCGAGAATACTGTGTTTGAGCCTGTTTATGTCGGCGGTTATATTGATTCAAAGGCGGATATGTCCTACGATCCCACGGCACACGGCATTACGATGTCCGCTGTGCTTGATGCCGCGGAGTGGGAGGCGCTCAAGCAGTTCTCTCCTGACGCGAGCTGCGGTGTGCTGACGGTGCTTAAGAGCGATCTTGATGCCGTAGGCGGCGTCTTTACGCATGGTGCCTTGGCGGCTGCCTCGTTGCCCGTAAACGATCTTGCCTCTCTTAACGGCGTGGCAAGCGAGGGCGGTATGATGAGCTTTGTGGCACTGCTTGCCAATATTCCCTCAGAAAATTATGCCAAGTCCTATACGGGTATTGCCTATGCGAATATTACGTATACCGACGGCAGTACGGCGTATCACTATTTTGCTTACGGAGCGAACGGTGCGCCCATTGATTCGATCCGAAACGTTGCGAGCAATAAATTAAGCAATATGACCGCAGAGGAGAAGGACGCATTGACCGACGAGCAGGAAAAGATCTTTAACGCCTATCTCTTGAAATTTTACGTATATGTGGAAAAGGATTATAAATCCCCCGGTAAGATCAGCCTTGACAGTAACCGCTATGAGGTGAAGGCGATTTATGAGAACGAAAAGGAAGGATCCGAGAACGAAGCACTTTGGAAGAAGATCGCCAATCTCTTGCCGATCAGCCACGAGCGTGCGCTTTACATTACGATGAAGGACGGCACGGCAATGAACGAGTATAACGTGGTAGCAGTGACGTATACGGACGGTACGGCAATTTCCGCACAGCGTTATTTCCCCGATTTGAAGAATCCTCGCTATACGGTCGCCTTCTTTGAGGGTGCGTTGATTATTGGATATAGTGATTTCTCGCCCAATGTGTAATTGCGCGTTGGGAGAACACGCATCGAGTCGATGAGATCGACAATCGACAAAAGAAAATTAAGAGCAAGAATAAAGGTTTTATTCCTTTACTCTTGCTCTTTTTTATTATAAAATATGGCAGGATGCGCTTTTATTTGCCGACACAAAAACGGGAGAAGATATTTGCCACCACATCCTCGTCAACGGCGCGACCGTCAACCTCGCCGACAGCCGAGAGTGCCCCCTCGATCTCTGCGCCCGCCGCATCCAGCGGAAAGCCGAGCGAAAGCGAGGTGAGTGCCGCTTCCAGCGCCGCGGCGGCGCGGGTAAGGGCGGCGTACTGCCTTGCGTTGGCGACCACGGCGCTCTCACGCAGATTGATGGCATCGGTTTTATAGAGCCCCGCGACAAGCGCGCGGAGTGGCTCGATCTCGCCGCTTTTGGCGCTGATGCGCACCACGTGCTTGAAATCGGCAAGGAAATCCGCGGGGAAGTGGGGGCGTGAGTCCTCCTTGTTTTGGACGATCACGACCGTGCTTTGCATTGCCGCAAGGCGCGCAAGGAGCGCCCTTGTGCCCTCGTCGGGGGCAATACTGCCGTCAAGCACGGCAAGCACCAGCTCCGCCTCGGAAAGCGCCTTGTCGGTGCGCTCAATGCCGATCCTCTCGACGGTATCGCTCGTTTCGCGCAGTCCTGCGGTATCAAACAGGCGCAGTGTCGCGCCGCCAAAGGATACCGTTTCCGAGAGGACGTCGCGCGTGGTGCCCGCAATATCGGTGACAATGGCGGCATCGTGTCCGACGATGGCGTTATAAAGCGTGGATTTTCCTGCGTTGGCGGGACCGCAAATGACGGTTTTGATGCCCTCATTGACGGCTCTGCCCGTCTGCCACGTGTAAGACAGCGCGAGGAGCTTTTGGTGGAGCGCCGAAAGCCGTTCGGTCAGCTCCTCCTCGGTAATGCTGCCGAGATCCTCCTCGGGGAAATCAATTCTTGCAAAAACGTCGGCAAGCAGGAAGGAAAGCTCCTCGTAAATATGGCGCATTTCATTGGCAAGCTTGCCCTCCATGCCGCCGCGCGCGAGTGCTAACTGCTCTTTGGTGCCCGCCTCCAGCAGGTCGCCGAGTGCCTCTGCTTCCGTGAGAGTCATTTTGCCGTTGGCAAGTGCGCGTGCGGTAAACTCTCCCGCTCTTGCAGGGCGCGCGCCCGCGGCAAGCACAGCGGCAAGCACGGCTTCGGTGACAAGTGCGCCGCCGTGGCAGGAGATCTCCGCCACGTCCTCGCCCGTGAAGCTTGCGGGGGAAGGGAAGAAGAGGGCAAGTCCCTCGTCAAGCACCTCGCCGCCCGCGCGGCAAATGTTACCGAACGAGGCATAGCGTGGGTGGTCGATGGGGGACCTCCCGGCAGGCGTGAACACCTGCTTTAAAATAGCACGCGTGTCACACCCCGATATACGTATGACGGCGATGCCGCCCTTGCCGCGCGGGGTAGATACGGCGGCAATGGTATCAAAAACGGTCATTTTTTCCTCTTGCTTTCATAAAGAACGGGGCGTTGCAGGGTGCAACGCCCCGTTTTGATGGGGATTTTAAAATTTTTGGATCGTGCTGCGGGCTTCTGATTAGAATTCTGCGAATTCGTCGCGGCCGGCGGTTGCGGCGTTGGTTTCAACGGCGTCGAGATAGATCACGACCTTGCGGTTGTTCTCGCTGCCGATCGAGTTGGTGGAAACGCCCTCAATGCCCTGTACCTCGGAGTGAATGATGCGGCGCTCATAGGGGTTCATCGGCTCAAGCATAACGCTCTTCTTGTAGCGGAGCACCTGCTCTGCCTTTCTTCTTGCGAGTGCGCGCAGGGTCTCCTCGCGCTTTGCACGGTAGTTCTCGATATCGACCGTGACGCGGCAGAAGTCGCGCTTCTCACCTGCCACCTTCTTATTAGCGGCAAGGTTTGCGAGGTACTGCAGGGAATCCAGCGTGTCACCGTGGTGACCGATGAGCGCGCCTGCGCTCTCACCGTTGACGCGGATCAGCTTGTTCTCGCCGCCCTCGTCCTCAAGCGTGACGGTTGCGTCAAGACCCATGCCGACAACGACCGAGCGAATCAGCTCAAGCGCGGCATTTGCGCCCTTGGCGGTGTAGGAAGCCTCGATCTTGGCAGGGGTGGCACCGATGCCGAAGAAGCCCTTCTTTGCTTCCTCTAAAACAGTATAGGTGATGGCATCAGCCGAGGGAGCGCCGAGCTCGGCAACTGCGCGCTCGACTGCTTCCTCAACGGTCTTTGCCGTAATAGTCAATTCTTTTTTCATGGTCTTATCCTCTTTTACTTTTTATTCGTGTCGTTTTTGCGGTCTTCCTTGAGATTCGGTACGTCAAGCTTGATCGCGGGTACATCGTTCTTTGTCTCAGCGGCGGGAGCCTCCTTCGGCGCTTCTGCCTTTTTCTCGGTGGCGGGAGCGCTCTTTTCACCCTTTTTCGGGAGGGGCGGGAGGTCGTAATCATCATCGTCGATGTGGTGGAGCGAGCGAACGGGCTTGCCCGACGCGGTCGTACGGGTGCCGGCGGGTGCCTTCTCACTCTTGCCCTTTGACTTGCCCTTCAGCTCGCGCTCGGCTGCCTTGTAATCCTCCTCGGTAAACTGGGGGAGAGGCATTACTCTGCTCATTATAAACTGCTTCACGGTTCCGAGAATGCTCTTGAACACCCAATATACGCCTACTGCCGCAGGAACGATAAATGTCATCCATACGCTCATCAGGGGCATAGTGAAATCCATCATATTGTTGGAGCACGCTTGCTGACGGTCACCCGTATTCTGCATGGGCTGGTAGGTGAACTTTCTCGTCAGCTTCATAGAGAAGAAATATACAAGGAAGGTTACTACGGGCACAAGCAACAGCCACGCGTTGACAGTCGTGAAGTCAAATGTGGGGGTAAGACCGAAGTTGATAGGACCGATATTGAAGTTTGCGGGGATCTTGTCGATGGCAACGACC
>JAZOSR010000033.1:0-56638 GCA_045657225.1 Eubacteriales bacterium
TCTTTTCACGTGGCGTGCCTTGAAAAGTTCACACTTGTCTGCACCACGCCGCACAAAAATCCTTCAAAAATTTTCTCACCGCAGGGTGAGGACAGTTTTAAAAGAATAGATTTTCGAGTAAGACAAGTCGAATTTTTTGAGGAATATATGATATTTAAGAAAAATTCGTCGCAGTATGACCGAAAATATATCTTTTAAAACCTTATATGTTCGACTCCCTTGCGGCTAAGTACCATTTCGAGAATACCCCTCTCCGATCCCCGGTGGTCGCCAATTCCTGGCTCCTCTCCGATCCCCGGTGGTCGCCAATTCTTGGCTCCCTCCGGGAGGGAGCTGGCGCCGCAGGCGACTGAGGGAGAGCGCGTTACAATAAACTTAGTCAAGATCCCAAATTGCGCAGGCTCCTTCCACCGCGGGGCGGTCCCCCTCCCTCTCGGAGGGAGGCCTTCACGGCACCATCAATATACTCACACACACTCCAAAAATTCGTGTCGATTTGATGGTTTGTAAATCGTATCACTTTCAAATCGTACCCCTCAAGAATTTCTGTGCGGAATTCATCCTTTTGTGTACCTTCTTCGGTATAATGCTGTGAGCCATCAATCTCTATTATCAGTTTTGCCTTGTGGCAATAAAAATCCGCTATAAAATTATCTATTGCCTTTTGTCGCTGGAACCTAATTTTATATTTTGCTAAAAAGTCATACCATAAGTGATTTTCTTGCGGCGTTGCATTCTTGCGAAGATTTTTGGCAAGAGTAATATTCTTTTCGTTGTAATCAAGCGACATATATAATCCTTCAAAAATTTATTACTTCTATAATAAGACAAATCTGCAGAGGAAACAATCCCTCTGCAGAAATTTGTGAATAGACTTGTAAGCATTCACACATTTGCAGTTTTTGTGCTTTCTAATTCTCCATCAAGAACAACATGTCAAATCCGTATCGTCTTTTTGCTATCATTTAACAACCGCAAAATTCGCTCCAAGTTCTTTTATTATATCGTTTCGCCCTCATGAAAGGCGGTCGGCAGCACGACCACCTCGGGTGCGTGTTTTTTGCCGCGCAAGCGCGTGCGGAGCAAGCGAACGATCGTTTCCGCGACCTCATCGATCCCCGAGGGGATACACGCAACGTCAAGTGTTGGGTACAAGGGTGAGGGGTCGCTGTCCATCGAAATGACAGCCACGTCACGCGGCACTAAGGCACCGCGCGCCTCAAGTGCCGAAAGGATCCCTCTCGTAATATAACCGTAAGCGCCGATGATCGCCGTCGGTCGCTCGGGGAGCGCCCACAGGCGCGCCACACCGTCCGCCCCTGCCGCCTCAAAGCGCTCGCGAGAGCAGATCTCATATTCCTTGGGCATCGAAATGCCGCGCGTCGCAAGAAGCTCACGCATGATCTCGCGCTTTTTTCCGGTGAACGCTTCACCCACGTAGGCAATGCGGCGGTGTCCTTTTTTGATCAGCGCGTCAATCGCCAAGGAAAGCCCCTCCTTCAGCGAGGTTTCGACCGAAACGTCGGCGCACGCGCAGCCTCTGCCGATCGAAACGAGCAGGGTGGAGGGTGCGCTCACCCCTTTAGGGAACGAGCCGAAAATCACAAGCGCATCTACCTTGCTATATTCGGTATAGTAGCGCACCAGCTCCGCCTTCATCTCGTCATCAAAATTACTGATCGAAAGGAGCATGGTACAGCCGCTTTCCTCAATACCGCGCTTGAGGGCTTGCATGTAATGCACGTAATATTCACTGATCACCTCGGGGATCATGACGGCAACCACGGGTCTATCGTAGGGCGCGTGATAAAACTGTTGAAAGCACCCGTTCGCTCTTGCCACGGCAAACACGTGCTCGCGCATGGCGTCACTGACGTCCGCACTGCCCGAAAACGCCTTGGAAGCCACCGAAACCGATACGCTTGCCAGCTGCGCCAGCTTTTTCAGTGTCATATCGTCACCCCCGTTTCAAAGTCGCTTTCATTATACTCTATCCCACCCCGTCGGTCAAGTAGAAAAAAGCAGAAATTTTTTCGGAGCAAAAGCAATTGACACAAGAAGGGTTTGCGTATACAATATACATATTACATAAAAAGGACGACTTCACATGAACCAAACAAACGACATCGAACACGCAAGACGCCGCAGCCGAGGTATGTACATCGCCGAGGCGGCAGTCGAATATTTCATTTCGCTTTGTGTCACCTCTACGTTTTTGACCATACTCCTCAACGAAATGGAGGTTTCCACCGCCTATCAGGGCATTATCTCCTCGCTTGCCTCGCTTGCCTGCGTCGTGCAGCTTTTCTCGATCTTTGGCGTGAGGCGCGCCTACCCCTGCAAGCGCTGGGTGTGCACTCTCAATCTTCTCAACCAGCTCTTGTTTTGCTTCCTTTATATCATGCCCTTTACCCCGTGGCGACCGCAGTTAAAGCTCGTTGCCTTCATCGGCATGCTGCTGCTTGCCTATTTCTGTCAGCACTTTATCACGCCCCACCGCACGCAGTGGCACATGGAAAACGTTGACGACAACAAGCGCGGGCTTTTCACTGCCAATAAGGAGATCGTTTCGCTCATCGGCGGCATGATCTTCTCGCAATGCGCCGCGTGGATGGTGGAGTATTTCCAAGGCAAGGGCGACATGAGGACCGCCTTTATCATTTTCGCAATTTCAATTGCGATCATGGCACTTATTCACCTCGGCTTGATGATCGGCATCAGCGAGCAAAAGCCGAAAAAAGAGATCGCCCCCAAAAAATTCGGCGAGATACTCTCACTCATCCTCGGCACCAAGCAGCTGCGCCTTGTGATACTTTTTGACATTCTCTTTGCCATCTCCCTCGTACCGGGGCACTTCGGCTCGGTATATCTCTTGCGCACGCTTGAATTCTCCCCCGTGCTCGTCACCGTCATTGCGGCAGTCGGCTCGGCGTTCCGCGCGATCGTGTCGCGCTTCCTCGGTCGTTATGCCGACAAGCACTCGTGGGTGGCGCTGATGCGCCTTTGCATGCTCGTGTCCGCCGCGGGTTACTTCTTCTTTGCCCTCTGCGCACCCGGCGTGGCTTCCTTGTTCCTTTACCCCATGTATATGCTCTGCCACTCCTTCTCAATGGGCGGCACCAACTCGGCACGCACCAACCTTTGCCTTGACTACGTGTCGCACGAGGATCGCCGCTACGTTCTCGGTGTCAAAAACGCGATCGCAGGTCTTGCCGATTTTGGCGTGACGCTCCTTGTTTCGCTCTTCGTTGACATCATCGAGCAAAACGGCAACAAAATTTTTGGTATGACGATCTATCCCCAGCAGCTTTTCTTTGCGGCAAACGCCGTGCTGCTCCTTTGCCTTACGTTCCTGTTCCTCCCCCACCTCAAAAAGAAAAACACCACAACATAAAAGGAGAATGCACATGATCAACATTTCTGCGGACTTTTCAATCACCAACGGGCGCGTAAAGCCCATGCACGCCGTCAACAACGGCCCCGCGGGCTCCGAGGTGCGCCGGGTATCGAACTTCCCTGCCTTCCGTGAGGCAGGCATCCCCTTCGCGCGCACGCACGACGCCTCCTTTTTTTCGGGCTACGGCGGCGAATACACGGTTGACGTGCACCGCATCTTCCGCGACTTTGACGCCGACGAAAACGACCCTGCCTCCTACGATTTCCGCGCCACCGATGCTTACATGAAGGATATTTTCTCAGTCGGCACCGAGCCCTTTTACCGCCTTGGCGCCTCGATCGAGCACGGCATCAAAAAGGGCACCTATCCGCCTGCGGATTTCGCCAAATGGGCAAGGATCTGCGAGCATATCATCCGCCACTACACCGAGGGTTGGGCTGACGGCTTTTTCTACAAGATCACCTATTGGGAGGTCTGGAACGAGCCCGATTGCACCAACGCCGACGGCTCTCACCCCTGCTTCCAGGGTCCCTTAACGCTCTTCGCGGAGCTCTTTGACGTTGCCGTCAAGCACCTGAAGGCGTGCTTCCCGCACCTAAAGATCGGCGGTCCTGCGCTTGCCAGCGTTTCCAAGGGTGAGCGCCTTGACACCATCTTTTCCGAAATGCAAAAGCGCGGCACACCCATTGACTTTTTCTCCTTCCACGTGTATGGCGAAACCATCACGAAGATCGGCGATCGAATCAACCGCGCACGCGAGTGGATGGTCAAATACGGCTACGGGGACTGCGAGCTGATCCTCAACGAATGGAACTATATCAAGGGCTGGCTCGGTGAGGATTGGCGCCTTTCTCTGAAGCGTGAGCAGTCGCTCTTCGGCGCCGCATTCATTGCCGCCACCATGGAGCTTTCCCAGCAATCTCCGCTTGATATGCTGATGTACTACGACGCGCGCCCCTGCGGCATGAACGGCATGTTTGCCAGCTACACCTACGAGCCCCTCAAGGGCTACTACCCCTTCCTCATGTTCAACGAGCTTTACCGCCAGGGCACTGCAGTAAACGCCGCGGATGACCGCGAAAACGGTATCTTTGCCACCGCCGCCAAGGACTGTAAGGGCAACGCCGCCATGATGCTCACCTACTTCCCCGAGGATGAGAACGACACGCCGACAAGAGAGGTGAAGGTCAATTTCAGCAATGTGAAGAACGAAAAGGGCGTGCGCCTTTCCTACTACCTGCTTGACGAGGAGCACGACGCCACGCTCGTGCGTGAGGAGGTCTTCACGGCAAGCGAGATCGCCGCTTACCTCAAAATGACACCCTATTCCACGTATCTCTTGAAGATCACCCCCTGTAATTAAGCTTTTAGTAAAGTCGCCCCGAAACGATCGGGGCGGCTTTTTTTGTTGTAATAAAAAACGGGCACAGCCGAAGCTGTGCCCGTTCTTTGTTATGTGCGATTATTTTTTATCCTTTTCGGGAAGGAATGCCGCGCGCATTTCCTCAGGCAGGCTCATGAGAAGCATGGTCTGCATTCTGGGTGCAATGCGTCTGAAGCCGACAGTCTGCTCTGCGATAAGATAGCAGTAAACTCTGCCGTCCGCGGTCTTTTGTGCCATTTCGCTGATATCGCTAAGACAATTTCTCACGGCGATCTGATAGGTCATGTTGGCAAGACCCGTACCCGTCGTACCGTAATAGTAGGTCTTAGTACCGTTAGCGGCAGTCACCAAAACGTAAGGAATACCCGTAAAGGAGCGTGCCTCGTTTTCCTTCTTGATATTGACAAGAGAAGCACTGAAGCTAACACTGCCGTCCTCGGCAGTCACCAATCCGTTTTGCGCCGCAACGTCAACGAACACCTGCGATTCCTGCTTACCCTTCGCTGTCGCCGCGCTCTTCAGAGCCGCGTGAATATCGGTGCAGTTGTACCACTTGGGCAAGTATTCGGTCGGGAAGATCAAGGTACCGTAGGAAAGGGTTCCCTTTGCCGAAAGGGCTTGCAGGTTCGCCGCAGTGATAGAAGCGCTCCAACGAATGCCGAAGCCGTCGTAGTTGGGACGCAGCTGCGCGGTCGTTACCGTCAAAACATCGTTCTCGGTAGCGAAGCCTGCCTGCACGTAATATTGCTTGCCATCACCGTCCCAGGTTTCCTTAAACACGGTGGGCAGGAAGTTAAGCGAGCCGTTTACGATATTATCGTAATCACGGTAGAGGTATTCCTTTTGCTCGGTCGTGTAGACCTTATAATTGCCGGTAAAGATCACCTCCGCGAAGGGATTCATCTTGAGGAACGTCTGCGTGCTGCCCTTGCGCTGGTCAACGAACACACCGCCCGCGATCTTCACGTGAGATTCGGTCTTTGCCGCAACGTTCAAAAGCGCGTGGTCGGCAGCCTTATTATTCACGTTTTCAAAGACAAATTCGCCGCCCGTAATGGTCAGCCAGCCGCTATTGTTGTCTTTCACGTAGAAGAGGTTAGAGGACTTGGTTGCAACAAACGTACCGCCCTCGATCGTCAGATTCGCCTTGCAATTTACCATGTAGAACAAGCGAGCCTTGCTACCCGTAAAGGTACCGCCCTTAATGGTAAAGGTCGATGTCGCATGCGGAGAGGAGTATCTGAGGAAGCCGGACGTATCGCTTGCCTCAAAGGTACCGCCCGTGATCAGGAACGTGCCGGGCTTTGCCTCTGCGCCGTTGGTAATATTGAACATATCGCCGGTTTCGCAAAGCTTGAAAACGCCGTCGGAAATGGTTACGTTAGGCGAACCGCCCTTGTTATTGATATTGAAGATGTGATTGGAGGATTCAAACAAGCCACCCGTGATGTTAAATTCACCGCCGGTCGAGTAGAACATTGTCATCTGTGCATTCATGGGAACGATGAAGTGACCGCCCGAAATATTCATCGTACCGCTTGCCACCTGGATCATCGGCTTGCTGGTATCGTTCAAATCGTAATCGGGATTGCGGAAGGTCGCGTCACCCGAAATATTGACCGTAGCGCCGGTCGCGCTTCCGTCAAAGCAGATCTGACGCGCGCCGCCCTCGACGATACCGCCGCTGATGTTGACCACCGTGGTAGGCTTGCGTACCGAGAAGCCGATATAGGCGTGCGTGTTATAAAGCATCGTACCGCCCGTCATCGTCAGCGTCAGGTTATTGGCATTCAGGTCGATAAAGCGGATGTAGTTTTTGAAGGTCGTATTCATCGCGAGCATACCGCCGTTGATATGCAGCTGTGAATTTTGCTTGGTGATATTCGCAAACATTGCACCGGTAAAGTTGATATCGTTAACGATAATAACAAGACCCTCTTGCCCATAGTTAATACCCACAACGTGCGTTGCCTTACGCTTTTGCGTAAACTCATCGGCGTATTTATCGTAGGTACCCTCGCCGTTTGCATTAAATTTACCGCCGTTGATTTCGGCAGTAGCGCCTTCCTCAAGCGTGAAGTTGGCAAAGAGGATCGCGCCGTAGCCCGCCTTTGCCTTTACGTATTCCGTGATATTTCCGTTAGCCTTGGTAGGCTCAACCGCTTCAACGGAGCCGGCAACCCACGGATTGGCATTGTAGGAGAAGACACCGCCGTTGATGGTAAGGCCCTTACTCGTGCCGTTCAGCTCAAGAATGTGCTTGTAGTCCTGTGCGGTATTGTGCTGGAACTCACCGCCGTTAACGGTCAGGCTCCAGCTCGTATTAAGGATCACGGTAGAGGTCAGCGCGCCTGCCTCAAAGTGACCGCCGTTGATCGTAAGATTATAAACAGCACCCTCGCACGCCTTGGCAAGAATCGCGCCGTTGCTTTTCGAAAGAGGCTTAAACACACCGCTGTCAGCTTCGCCCCGTGTACCGATCGTGACCGTATTGTTACCGCCGTTCAGGTAGATCGGCACGCCGTTCGTGGACGTCGCGGACGTGTTCTTCAGATTGATCTTGCGCTCCGCGTTTTCGTCGCTTGCCGTTACGTAAATGCCGTGGTCCTCAGTAACAAAGACACAATCGGTCAGGTTCACGGTAACGGAGCCCGTATTCTTGATCATAATACCGTGTTTCGGTCCCGTAAAGATCACGCCGGTTGCGTTCAGCGTACCCTTGGCAACAATCGCAACAGCATCGTTTTGCGAGCTGTATTCGCCTGCGGTCAACGTAAGCGTTGCGTTCGGGTGATTGAGGAAGATGCTGGGAATACCCGTACCAACGTAGGTCAGGTCGTTCTTGAACCTGCCGTTGTACTGCGCGAGCTGCTCATTGATCATCTCAGCGAAAAGCGCCGTATCATCGGGGCCAAGCGTCAGGTTTTGTGCCGTCTTGATCTCAAGCGTGGAGGAATTAACGTGAACCGTAATATTCTTGAAATCGTACTCGGAATAATCGGGAATTCCCGCGTTTTGGTTGATCGAGAAGCTACCCGTAATTGCATCGATCTCAATGGTCGCCGTATCAAGCTTGTTGAAGTACAGCGCGTCCATGCCTGCGGTAGCAAGGTCGCCGCCGTTAATGGTCAGCTGCACCTTGGAGGTGCCCTCTGCCTTGATGAGGTTCTCCGCAAAGGCAGTGATACCGCCCGTAGCAGAAATATTCAGGGTAGCCTCGCCCTTTGTGTTGAAGGAAGACAATCCAGCACGATATGTACCACCCTTAATTTGCACGGTGGTGACCGCCGTCTTATCCAAAACCGATATCAACGTTCCCGACACGTTTACGTTATTACCCTCGCCAAGCGTAAGCACGTTGATCTTGCCCGCACTGCCCTGAAGCGTCATCAGCTCCTTGGGAAGCGTCGTGTCGTTTTTGTCGTTATACATTTTGTTAAGGGTAAGACCGGAGAGGGAAATCTCCTCAAGCACGGAATTGTTCGCCACGAACAGACGCATACCAAAGAATGTGCCGCCCGTAATCTTGAGCTTGTTCGTACCCGTTTTGACGTTCTTGAAGTAAATGACAGGCATTGACTTGGAGCCAACGAAATTACCGCCGTCAATATTCACTCTGACGTTAGAGGCTCCATCGGAATAGATCGGAGATTTTGCAGAGTCGCCTACAATATACGTACCGTCCTTGACCGTCAGCACGCTGCCGGAATTCACAAGGATCAAATATTCCTTGCCCGTATTCTTAATGGTAGCGTCGCCGTCAATGGTTACTCTTGCCTTGTTGAGCACAATGGCACTGCCCGCGGACGTAATATAAGCTGCCTTCACAGTCAGGCTCGACACAGAGCCCTCCTCAAAGACGAAGGCATTCTTCGGATTGGCATTGGTGCTATCCGCAGGCTTGGCTCTGTTAAATTCAATATTCGCCACCACGATCTCGGTCGTGCCGGAAAGCTGCTTTACCAAGCAATTAGCATAATACTTACCGCCGCTGATGTTCAGGCTACCGCCCTCCATCTCAACGATCGTACCGCCGGGAATCTGATACGTGCCCGCCAAAATATTGAGGGTGCCCTTGATGATCTTAAAGACGTATTGACCCGTTATAACGTAAGTGCCGCGCTCGATCGTGACCACGGACTCGTCGTTGTCAATAATCAGGTTGATCCACTTCACACCCGCGTCCATCTTCATGTTCTCGGGCAGCGTTCCCTTGATCGCCGCGATCAGCTGTGCGGAGGTGGTGACGGATGCCACGAACTTATTTTGCATGTGCAATACAGCTTGATTTTTAATGGTAATGGTAGCATTTGCGTAAAGATCGCCAAACGGCACGTTCGCATAATTACCTGCGCTGATCTTCACATCCTCACCGATCGTCACGTTATCGGTCTTACCCGACAGGAAGGTGCTACCCTCACCCGTCAGGGCAAAGGAGGCGTCCTGAATACTCAAAACACCGTTATCACCCACGACAAACGCCGATTTGGTGCCAAGGGTATATTTGCCCGCGGTAAAGACCGCCTCACCCTGCGATACCTTCACGAGATATTCGGTGAACACCTCAAGCGGAACATTGAGATTATAGATCACCTTTACGCCGGGGGCGTTGATGTGGAGCGAGAACCAACCCGTTGCGGGGTATTCAAAGTTAGCGGAGCCGGAGGTAGAAAGGATCGCCGCAAAATCAGCAAGCGTATTGATGACGTACTCGCCGGGCTGCGTTACCTCAAAGTAGCCACTATTCTTAATCACGACCTTGGTCGCACGGGAGAAATCAACAAGCTCGATAAAGTTATCGACCGTGAAGCTACCGCCCGTGACCGAAGCGCCGGCGGCGTTACCGCCAAACACGTAGGATTGCGTACCCGTCAGCGTAAATTCACCGCCCGAGATAACAGCCGTTACACCGTCACCGAGCATAAATACGTTTTCGGGATTCGTAAACGTGCCGCCCGACACCGTTGCCGAGGAGCCCGTCGGCAATACGAATACAGTCTTTGCGGTTTCAAAGGTACCGCCCGTGACGGTAACGGTTGCTTTTGCCGTTCCGCCAAGCGCGAGCATATCATTGGTAGTCTTAATTTTACCGCCCGAAACGTTCAGCGTCACGGTTGCCGCCTCGGTCTTAAAGAGGGTCGCCGCATTGACCGTACCGCCCTCAACAGAAAGGGTTACTGCCTTTTCGGTAGCGATCAGCTCGGCAGGCGCCTTCAGCGTACCGTTCTTCACCGTGAGAGAAATGGTGGCTGTGCTCGTATTGGAAATAAAGCTTGTGCTTGCCGTGCAGGTGCCGCCGTCGATCGTCAGATCAAAGCTGCCCGTTCCCTTCGCCATAAACAAATGAGGAGCGGAATAAGAGCCGCCCGCAATGCTCATCGTAACAACGGCGGTCTGTTCGATCTCCACCATACCGTAGCTGGTGCTTGTATTGTTCCACTTCACGTTTTCAAACGTGCAGTCGTAGTAAAGCGAGCCGTCTTTGTTCGTAAAGACGATACCGCGGTAGGAGTTAATGGTTGCGTTCTTTAAAACAAATGTAAAGGGCGTCTGTGCCGTGCTACCCGACGTTTGACGGAGCAGGAACACGGGCATACCGGTTCTTTTGCTGGTAAAGCTGCCGCCCGTAATGTTCAGATTTATTGCGCCGTAGGCATAAACAACGCCTTCACCCGCCTCCGTGTGGAACGTGCCCTTGGAGATCGCAAGCTCGGTCTTGGAATTTGCCACGGAATAAACAACCGCGTAAGTACCGTTAAAGCTACCGCCGTTGATCGTAATATTGGCTTTTGCCGCGTCCTCGATCTGGATCACGCGCGTGCCGTTAAACGTACCGTCGGCAATCAAAACGGTTGCGGTCGAGCTCTTGTCGATTTGAATGACGTATTCACCCTTAAACGTGCCCTTCTCGATCTCAATGGTCGCGGTCGAGCCCTGGTTACAGTGGAAAACATTTTTGTTGCTCTCAAACACGCCGTCCACGATCTTAACACCGCCGTTGATAATGTCAATGACGTCTTTATCCGTAAACTTATATTCACCGCCGGTGATCGTCAGGATCGCGCCGTTGTCGATCACGAAGCTCAGCGACAAAATATCGGTGTTCGCGGGGAAGCCCTCAAGCGCCTTTGCAACAAGATCCGCCGAGGAAGCAATGGTATAGCTTTCGGTCAGCTTATAAACGTAGGACGCCATGCTGATCTTCGCGGACTTGGAAAAGTCGATCTTCTCAACATCCGTGTTGTCCGTCACCACAAACTCACCGCCCGTGATGGTATAAGTCAAAAGCTGATTATAATAAGTACCGCCGATCTCGAAGCTACCGCCCGAAATGGCAAGCGTGGCTGCCGCCTTAAGACTCGCCATTGTCTCGCCTATGCTAAACGAGCCGCCGTTCAGAGTAAGAGCAGTCATTTTCACGTTTTTGCCGGAAACACCGATCAACTCGTCGGACGTGGTAACGGTACCGCAATTCTGCACGTATGTCAAGCTCGATCTCAGGGCTGTGTAAACCAAATTCTTACACGTAACAGTCAGGGTGCTGTCAGCAGCTCCCGCAACACCTACCGTAAAGCTTGCTACGCCATCGCCATTCGTACGTGCGAAATAATTTTCAACGGTAAAGGTACCCGCCTTTACCACAACGCTGCCCTGCTCCTTTTGACGCAGATACGCAAAATCCTCAACGGTGTACGAGCCACCCTCAACGAGAAGCGAGAAGCGAAGAGCCGCATCCTCGGTATAAACAAGCGCTTTGGATTGCGTCACCGTATTGGCGGAGCCAAGCATCTTGATGCTGACGTCAGCCGCAGTTACACAGATCGCATAGCCCTTTTCGGCAGTTAAGGTCACACCGGTAAACTCAAAGGTCGTACCGGCACCTGCCAAGGTCAGCGCCTTATCGGCAGACACCAGAACAAGGTTGTTGATCTTAACCGTTTTTCCGTTGCCGGTCGTAAGGGTCAGCACCGCATTCAGCGTGTTGCCGCCGCCCTCGATCGTAAAGCTGTTCACATTCGTCACCGCAACGGACGAGCTGCCGAGATCCACGCTCTTCAGCAAATAAAGCGTGCCGCCCTCGGGGACGCTCGCAAAAGCGCCGTCAAACGTCAAATAATACGTTGCGGCTCCGCCGGCATTTACAACCTTGTAGTTGTAGTTAGCCTCGACAAAGCCTTCCGTAGCGGAGGTATCGCCGTCTTGCGCGGCAGACACGGCAAGCATCGTCATCAAGCACATGACGACCGCCAGCACCGCGAAAAGTAGGAAGCGAAGTTGTTTTTTCATAGTTTTGGCTCCTTTGTTGATTTTGCTTTCATTACCGCAGCACAAAAACGCGGTAATTGTGCATTTTGTTATCAAGCACATTTTTATTTTATTAAATAATATAAACAATGTCAAGGCGTTTTAAAAAAGTTCATATTTTCGCAAGAAAAAATTGATATATCCGCGCGCTTCTTCCCCTCCATTTTTGCACGCATACGAAATTTATTCTTTTTTCGGCGCATATCTCTTGCAATTGTGCTTGTTTTATGCTACAATAAAATATCAATGTCAAGTGGAGGTCTACTATTATGGACTACCGTTTTTCGGATAAGCTGGCGGCGCTGAAGCCCTCCGCCATTCGTGAAATATTCAAAAGCCTGACCGATCCGTCGATCATTTCCTTCGCGGCGGGCAATCCCGCGGCGGAATCCTTCCCCGTGGAGGAGCTCTCGCGCATTTCCGCAGATATCTTCGCAAACAACGCGGCATTTGCCCTGCAATACGGCATTACCGACGGCTACGCACCCCTGCGAGAGGCGGTTGCCGCACGCCAAAAGGCGGTCTTCGGCATTGGCAGATCGACGGCAAACGGTGACGCGTTTAACGACACGACCGTGATCGTTTCGGGCGGTCAGCAGGGCATCGAGCTTGCCTGCAAGGCGCTTTGTAACGAGGGCGACGTCGTGCTCTGCGAAAATCCGAGCTTTATCGGCGCGCTGAACGCCTTCCGCTCCTGCGGCGCACGCACGGTGGGTGTCGAAATGGCGGAGGACGGTATCGATCCCGACGCACTTGAGGCGGCGATCAAGGCAAATCCGCAGGTAAAGCTTCTCTACCTCATTCCCACGTTCCAAAACCCCACGGGCATCACCACGAGCGTGGAAAAGCGCCGCCGCATCTACGAGATCGCCAAGCGCTATTCCCTCCCCATTCTCGAGGATAACCCCTACGGCGAGCTTCGCTTTGCGGGCGAGGAGGTCCCCACCATCAAGCAGATGGATACCGACGGACTCGTCATTTACTGCTCCTCCTTTTCAAAAATTCTTTCCGCGGGCATGCGCGTCGGCTTCGTTGTCGCGCCCGAGGAGATCGCCACCAAAATGGTCGTTGCCAAGCAAAGCGAGGACGTACATACTAATCTCTTTTTCCAAATGCTCTGCCACCGCTTCATGACAGAATGCGATCTTGACGGACATATCGCGAAGATCCGTGCCCTTTACCGCCACAAATGCGACCTGATGCTCGCCGAGCTTGAAAAGCACCTGCCAAAGAGCGTCAGCTTCACCCGTCCCGAGGGCGGACTCTTCCTTTGGTGCACGCTCCCCGAGGGTGTTGATATGCCCGCCTTTGTCAAGAGCGCCATTGCCAAAAAGGTAGCGGTCGTGCCGGGTACCACCTTCAACTGCGACGAAAACGCCCCCTCGCGCTCCTTCCGCCTCAATTATTCCACTCCCTCCGATGAGCAGATCCGCGAGGGCGTGAAGCGCCTTGGCGAGGCGGCACGCGAATTTTTGAATATTTAACCTTTGAGAGGATATACACTATGTTTGGTGAACAAAAAATCTGTTATTCCGGCGTTCAGCCGAGCGGCAATCTCACGATCGGTAACTATCTCGGCGCCATCCGCAATTTTTCGACCTACAGCGACGCGTACAAGTGCTTTTACTGCGTGGTAGACGAGCACGCCATCACGGTACGCCAAAATCCCGCCGAGCTTCGCCGCCGCACCTATGAAACGCTTGCCCTTTACATGGCTTGCGGTCTTGATCCCGATAAAAATACCCTTTACGTACAATCGCACGTCCCCGCGCACGCCGAGCTTGCGTGGATCCTCAACTGCTACACCATGTTCGGCGAGCTTTCGCGCATGACACAGTTTAAGGATAAGAGCGCACGCCACGCCGACAACGTGAACGCCGGGCTCTTTACCTACCCGACGCTGATGGCATCGGATATTCTGCTCTATCAGACCGACGTCGTGCCCGTCGGCATTGACCAGAAGCAGCACGTTGAGCTCTGCCGCAATATTGCCGAGCGCTTCAACCAAATATTCCCCGATACGTTTACCGTGCCGGAGCCCATTATTTCCAAGAACGGCAAAAAGATCATGTCGCTTGCCGACCCCACAAAAAAGATGAGCAAGTCGGACGAAAACCAACACGCCGTTGTCTATATTCTTGACGATCGCGATACCATCATCCGCAAATTCCGCCGCGCCGTCACCGACAGCGACACCGCCGTGCGCTTTGCCGAGGGCAAGGACGGCATCAATAACCTCATGACCATCTACTCCTGCTTCAACGGCAAAACGATGGAGGAGATCGAGCGTGAGTTTGAGGGCAAGGGCTACGGCGACTTTAAGCTTGCCGTCGGCGAGGTCTGTGCCGATGCGCTCGCTCCCGTTCAGGCGCGCTACCGCGAGCTGCTTGCCGACAAGGCGGCGCTGGAGGCGCAAATGAAGAAGGGTGCCGAGGAAGCCGCGTATTACGCACGCAGAACACTCTCGAAGGTGCAAAAGAAGCTCGGCTTCGTCCAAGTCAGATAATTATGAACGATTCTCGCCCCGCGACGCAATGCCAGCGGGGCGATTTTTACGAAAAAGTGCGCCAACGGGGCGCAAAACGGAGGGGTTATGCGTATCCATATCATCTTTACGGGCGGCACGATCGGCAGCCATTTGGAAAGCGGCATCATCTGCACCGCAAGGCAGGCACCGCGCGCGCTGCTTGTGCGTTACCGCGAGCGCTACGGTGACACAACCGATTTTACCTATAGCGAGCCTTACACGATCCTGAGCGAAAACCTCACCTTTTCGCATTTAGTGGCATTACGTGATGAGATTTTGCGGCAAAGTGAAGAAAACGACGCCATCATCGTCACCCACGGCACCGACACGCTCCCCTTTACCGCGTCGGCACTCTCCTACCTGTTAGGTCTTAGTAAAACACCCGTCGTTTTGGTCAGCTCCAACTACGTTTTAAGTGATATACGCGCTAACGGTATCGAAAATCTCGCATCTGCGCTTGCCTTTCTGCGTCAAACACCGAGCGCGAGGGGCGTATTCGTTGCCTATCAAAACAAGGGTGAGGCGACAAATATCCACCGCGCCTCGCGCCTCCTTTCGCACCTTGCCCCCACCGACGAGGTGCGCTCGCTTAACGGCGTCGTTGCCACGGTAACGGACGGGGACGTGGTGTTTGCAAGAGATTTTGCGGAAAATGCCGACCAACGTACCCCCTTTTCGCCGCGATCCGATATTGCGCCAAGCGTGCTTCCCTTAAAAATCGCACCGTGTATGCGTTATCCTACGCCAAACGACGGTATCGACGCAATTTTGCTTGAAACCTACCACAGCGGCACACTGCCAACGGCGCTTGCCGATTTTCGTGCGTTTTGTGCCGACTGCCGCAAGAGGAATATCCCCTTGCTTGCCGCAGGCATCACGGGAGAGGCGATCTACCAAAGCGCCACGCTCTACAGCGAGCTCGGCATCACACCCCTGCCCCGTATGAGCCCCGTCGCCGCCTATATGAAATTATACCTGGCGCTCGCCTGCGGGGAAGATCCGCGCGATGCGCTGTCGCAATCACTCGGCGGTGATTTTTAACAAATATTGACATTTTCCCCATACCGTGCTATAATATTGAGCCGTATTAACTAAGCGAAAGGAACAGTTATGAACGAAACGTCCACCCAAAAACCAAGCAAATTGCGCACCGCTCTTCAGCTTTTTCTGATCATGTTTAAGATCGGGCTGTTTACCTTCGGCGGCGGCTACGCGATGATCGCCATTCTTGAAAACGAATTCGTCAGCAAGCGAAAGTGGATCGAGCACGACGAGTTCGTGAATCTCATCGCCATCGCGGAATCGACTCCCGGTCCCATCGCCATCAATTCCGCCACCTACATCGGCTACAAAAACGCGGGAGTCCTTGGCTCTGCCCTGGCAACGCTCGGCGTCGTGCTCCCCTCCTTTATCATCATTTTCACCATCTCCCTGTTTTTTGACGCCTTCCTTGCACTGAAGGCGGTCGCCGCCGCGTTCCGCGGCATTCAGGTCGCCGTGGTGTTCCTTATCCTCTCGGCGGGCATCAAAATGTTCAAGAAAATGAAAAAAACGCCCTTTAATCTGACCGTCGCGAGTGTCACGCTTGCAGCGCTCATCGTCATTGACCTCTTTGCCCTGAATTTCTCCTCCGTTTTCTTTATTTTGATCGGTGCCGCGCTCGGCGTATTCGTCTTTTTGGTCGGCAACATCAAGCAATCGGAAGATAAGGAGGTCAAGAAATGATCTACTTAAAGCTTTTTCTCACGTTCTTAAAGATCGGTGCCACCACATTCGGTGGCGGCTACGCCATGATCCCGATCATGCGCGAGGCGGCACTGTCAAACGGTTGGCTCACGGACGGCGAACTGATGAACTTTATCGCCGTTGCGGAATCCACCCCGGGCCCCATCGCCATTAACATGGCAACCTTTGTCGGCTCCTCGGAGGGCGGCATTCTCGGCTCCGCGTGCGCCACACTCGGCGTTGTCCTTCCCTCCTTCGTCATTATCCTGCTGATCGCCTCCCTTATCAAGCGCTTTCTTGAGTACCGCGGCGTGCAGGCGGCACTGCTTGGCATCAAGCCCGTGGTCGTCGGGCTTATCCTTTCCGCCGCCATCACCATGGGGCTTTCCCTGTTTTTTGCCATCGATACCGTCCCCGCCACGCCCACGTTTGATTACAAGAGCGTGATCCTGTTCCTGTTGCTTGCCCTCATCGCCTTCGGCTACAAAAAATGGCGCAAAAAGGCAATTTCTCCCATTTTGCTGATCGTCCTCGCAGGCATCTACGGCATCGCCGTTTTTCTATAATACGTCATATCGCAAGCATCACAAACGCGCAAAAGCCGTCGGCAAACGCCGACGGCTTTTGCGTTATTACAAAAAAGACAAATTACCTTGACAAAAGTAAATATGTATGATAGAATGTAAATATTAATATATTAATCATATAAAAATTAAGGAGCAGCTATGTACAAGCATTTTTTTAAGCGCCTGTTCGATATCGTGTTATCCTTCATTGGTTCAATTGCATTATTGCCCTTTTTCCTCATCATTGCTATCGCCATTTTTATTGACGATCCGGGTCCCGTATTCTTTAAGCAAAAACGAGTGGGAAAGGGCAAAAAGCTTTTTTGGCTCCATAAATTCAGAAGCATGAAGGTAAAAACCCCAGACGTGCCGACGCACTTGCTTGAAAATCCGCAGCAATACATCACCCGTGTCGGTCGGTTTCTGAGAAAAACCTCTCTTGACGAGCTTCCCCAAGTATTTGACATTCTCATTGGCAAAATGTCGATCATCGGTCCTCGCCCCGCGCTTTGGAATCAAGACGATCTGATTGCGGAGCGTGACAAATACGGCGCTAACGACGTGCGCCCCGGCCTTACCGGCTGGGCACAGATCAACGGCAGAGATGAGCTGGAGATCCCCGTCAAGGCGGCGCTTGACGGCGAATACATACAAAAAATGGGCTTCCTGTTTGACTGCAAATGCTTCTTTGGGACGATCACCAGTGTCCTCAAATCCGACGGCGTCGTCGAGGGCGGTACGGGAGAAATGCACAAGCAAGAGGAACAGCCCACCGAAAATCAAAAGACTTTGGAGGAAGTAGCAAAATGACGAAGGTCAGCGTAGTTGTGGCAACGTACAAGCGCGAGGAATCTCTTGTCAAGGCTCTTGATTCCCTCGCTGTACAAACCTACTCGGATTTTGAAATCGTTTTGGTTGACGACAACGGAAATCCCGATTGGAACGAAAAGGTAGATGCCATTGTAGAAAGCTTCCGACAATCAAATCCGCAAGTTTCCTTACAGCATATCACCAACAACCCCAATCAGGGCTCTGCCAAAACAAGGAACATCGGCATTGCCGCCGCCACGGGAAAATACGTCACGTTTTTGGACGACGACGACGTGTACTTACCGCCAAAGCTCGAGCGTCAGGTCACATTTATGGAAAGCGGCGACTTGGATTATTCCGTCACCGACCTTTTCTTGTATAACGAGCACGAAAAGCTCATTGATAAGCGCATTCGCTCCTACATCAAGAGCACTGCTAACGAAGACCTTCAACGCTATCACCTGATGTACCATCTGACGGGCACGGACACCATGATGTACACGAAGGAATACCTTGAAAAGATCGGCGGCTTCTCCCCCATTGACGTTGGCGACGAGTTTTACCTCATGCAGCGCGCGATCGAGGGCGGCGGCAAATTCGGCTACCTTGAGGGCTGCGACCTGAAGGCATACGTCCACACGGGCGAGTGTGGCGGCGTTTCGAGCGGCGAGGGAAAGATCAAGGGCGAAAATCAGCTTTACGAATACAAAAAAAGCTTTTTCGATAAAATCAACGCAAGCTCCAGAAGATATATCAGAATGCGTCACTACGCCGTTATTGCTTTTGCACAAGTGCGAAGAAAGCATCGTCTTGCTTTTGTTGGCAATGCTCTGAAATCCTTTGCTTGCGCACCAATCCAATGTGTTGGGTTACTCATGGAGAAGAAAATATGAAAGTGTTGATCCTTTGTGGCGTATTTGCCAAAGAAAACGAACAGGAAATCATCTCTCATGCCAAACGTCCCGTAGAATATTCGGGCAATATTTTTCAAGAAAAGCTAATCAACGGGTTTCGCCAAGCGGGTATAAGCTGCTCTGTGCTTTCCGCACCTTTTATCGGCAGTTATCCCAACGCATCTAACATTCTGCACTTTAAAGGGTTTTCGGCAAACCAAACTCAATACACCTACGTACCCTTTAACAATATTTGGGGAATACGCAACTACTCGCGCGCCAAACAGTTAAAATCGGCACTCAATGATTTTATTCGTGCCGACGATGACGAAAAGCTAATCGTCGTGTACTCTCCCCATACACCCTTTCTTAACGCCGCTGTCTTTGCGAAGAAAAAAGATCCTCGCATAAAAATTTGCTTGATTGTACCCGATTTGCCCCAATATATGAATCTGAATGCCAAGATCAGCCTTCCTTACAAAATCGGCAAGCAATTTGACATCAAGAAGTTCAATCAGCTAAACAAACAAACCGACACCTTCGTGCTGCTAACAGAAGCAATGGCTGAACCGCTCTTGGTAAACAACCGTCCTTTTGTTGTGGTTGAAGGAATTATTGACCCCGATATTTTTGAAAAAAACGAAGCCAAAAGCACCGCGCGCACACAAAGTGATGAAAAATATATTGTCTACACAGGCAAACTGAACGAAAAATTCGGTGTTAAAAAACTGATCGATGCGTTTATGAAAATCACCGAACCTAACTATCGCTTGGTTCTGTGCGGCAAAGGCGATCTTGACGAATATATCGCCGAGGTCTCTGATAAGGATTCTCGCATTCTTCCCCAGGGGCAAGTCACTCCTACCGTAGCAAGTGAATGGATGTTAAAGGCCGACGTTTTGGTCAACCCGCGCGAAAACAATGAGGAGTATACAAAATATTCATTCCCATCAAAAAATATAGAATATCTCGCCAGCGGAACGCCTGTTGTTGCTTATATGTTAAGCGGCATGAAAAGTATATATCGCCAATTTTTATTTGAAGCCGACGATGTCGGGCTGACCGACGCATTAAACGCTGCGATCCGCGCAACTGACAGTGAAAAACAGACTCGATATCTATTGGCAAAGAATTATCTTCAAACCTTGGATGCGCGCCGTATTGCAACCCAAATCATAAATTTAAATTTTAACAACAACTGATCCGCTGTTGCTACATCTCAAAACGGGGGGATTTGAAATGTCTAATATAGTTTTTGTGTATGATCATTTAGGAATCGGTGGAATTGCGACCTATATGCTGAACATGCTAAAGCATATTGATTTAAAAAACAATTCGGTTACACTTTTGACAAAATCGATTCAAAAGGAATTGATTGAACGAATCCCCACCGATGTAAAGATCAAATATGTTGCAGATATTCCAAAAATCAAAAAAGCCCTTTTGTACGTTTTGCGCGGCGGTCTTCCCGCAATCGCAGAGCTTACTTTGCTAAAAAAAAGGAACTCGCATTGCGGAAAAGCAATCCAAAAATTACACGCTATCAGCGCCAAGCACTCCCCCGTGCCACAGGAGCAATATGATATCGCAATAGGCATGGACCATTATTGGCCCAATTACTACACACTGTCGAAAATCAACGCGACAAAAAAATACATATGGATACACCCGCAATACAACTCGTTAAACCTAAACATCGAAGCTGACAAAAAATTCCTTCAGCACGCGACGAAAATATTCGCGGTATCACAACACAATGCCAACATACTGACGCAAACCTTTCCCTCTTTAGCGGATAAAATTGATTACATGGAAAATTTCATCGACAGCGAAGCGATCAAACAAGCTGCGCTTGAGCCCGAAGAGCCTTTTGATCGGAACAAATTTAACATCATCACGGTTTGCAGACTGGACAACACTTCAAAAAGGATTGACCGCATAATAAAATGCGCGGATATCTTAAAGAAAGATCACGTTGATTTTACATGGCGCATTGTGGGTGACGGCCCCGATCGTCAACACATTGAAAATCTCATCAAAGAACAAAATTTGGGAGATTGTGTGTTGTTGATGGGCAATCGCTCGAATCCATACCCTCTCGTTAGGCAATCCGATGCGTTTGTGCTGCTCTCTCAATATGAAGGAGTCCCTTTGGTTGTCACGGAGGCAATGATCTTAGGACTTCCTGTTATCGTATCAAACTACGAAAGTGCCTCCTCACAAGTACAAAGTAAATATGGCGTAATCGTCAGCAATGATGATAAAACTGTTTCGCAACAAGCAGCCACCGCACTCAAGGGCTTTGTTTCTGATCCTCCTCAAATTCCCACCTATCAAAAGGACAATTCAGAATCCTTAATAAAATTAACAAAGCTACTGACTTTATAAAATAATTATCGCAACATTCAATTTTGATCTAATGCGAGGTCTATCATGAATTTACTTATTTTGTTTAAACGATTACTTCACCGTAGCGAATTAAAAAATTTGCGGCAACAGTTAAAGCATTGCGGCAGCAATGTTTATGTAGATGGGCAATTTACCATTGTGGGACGAGAAAACATATCCTTGGGAGATTCTGTTTACATTGGTCCGAATGCTACATTACTTTCTACAAAAGCTGCACTTACTATAAAAGGTCACTTTATGGCAGGTCCCAATCTTACAATTGTCACCGGTGATCACAGAATTGATATCAAAGACAGATACATGGATTCCATCACTTCAGCTGAAAAGCTTCCGGAAAACGACATTGAGGTTGTCATCGAAGAAGACGTTTGGTGTGGTGCCAATGTAACAATCTTAAAAGGCGTTCACATACACAAAGGTAGCGTGATCGGTGCAGGTGCAGTCGTCACAAAAGATATTGGTGAATATGAAATTTGGGCGGGCGTCCCTGCTCGAAAAATCAAAAACCGTTTCGACGAATAAATTTACTCCACCATCCTCTTGCAGTTTCCTTTACACAAAAACAAAAGGAGTACATATCCATCTCATGCAACAAACAAATTACAATCCGCAAGAGACTCAAGTGTCTCCAAAAAAGAATAATTTCTACAAGATCTTGTCTTGGATATTATTTCTCTATTGCTTTGCACTTCCCTTTGAAGAAGCTATTGCGTCGGGGTTTGGTAGCATTTTACGCTTTTTGGGAATTATCATCATCGCCCTATGCTTACTTCTTTGCATTCATAAAAATATAAACTTTTATCAATTAAAGATTCTATTGCCCTTTATTTTTTGGATTTTCTTATCTTTCGTGTCTGCACTTTGGAGCAATAGCTTTTCGTGGTGGTCTTATTTCTTCATGATTTATCTCCTCCAAATCGTATTTGTTTGTATTGTGTCAGCTTGCCACAAGCATATAGATTTAAAATATCTCTATAATGGCTTCATTTTAGGTGCTCTTATAGCCGCTCTTCTTTTGATGGTTCTTCCGCAATCCATATCCATGGATCAAGCCGGAAGAAGAACTTTGATGATGTTTGGAAATGAGATCGACCCCAATATCATTTCCACCATTATCATGATAGGCATTTACTCCTGCATTGATAAAATATCTCGCATAAAGCAACGCAGATGGATTTACATCTTGTTTATTCTTTTCATGCTGGTTGGCATGCTATACACAGGCTCGCGAGGCGCACTGATCTCGTTCGTCGCAAGCTTTGTAATCTTTTTACTGATCCTTCTCAAGAAGCAACGGCAAAAAAAGCGAGTATTACTCCTCATTTTTTTGGCGGGCATTGTTGCTCTCGTTGCTGTTTCAATATTGCCCGAGGAGCTATTGCTCGAACGCTTTTCAAGTGAAAATATTTTAGGCTTAAACGAGTATGAAAGTGGCTCTCACAATCGTTACACCATATGGGAGCACGCATTCCCGCTCATAAAGGGCGCGCCGATATTCGGATATGGGTGCGGAAACTTCTTTGATATCATTGCTACCGTATACAGGCAAACGGCATCTCACAATCTATACCTGCTTTTGCTAATTGAAAACGGCATTGTTGGCTTTGGATTATTCATCTTCGGTCTGACCAAGCTGTTACGGCTATTATACAAAAAGCAGATGTTCTCCCTATTTGCAATGCTTACCGCGGTGTGCATCATGGCACTCACACTCGACACCCTAACGACAAAATATTTTTGGATCGTGTTAATTCTCGTAGTCGTCACGCTACTGCAGCAAAGTGAGAGGCAAAAGCACGAGGATTAATCCTCCGTTTTGGGTATAACCTTTTGCACTATCAATCACGACCGCTGCTTGCTTATCCTGCAAAAAATCAAAATTGAAATTAATTGAAGGGAAAGTTTATGCGAATTTCAATTGTCGTTCCCGTATACAATGTGGAACGCTTTATTTGCGAATGCCTTGAAAGCATCAAAAAGCAAACATATTCCGATTTCGAATGCATTCTGGTTGACGACGGCTCCACCGATTCTTCCGGAACGATCTGCGACCGTTACGCAAAGGAAGACGAGAGATTTAAGGTTTTCCATAAAGCCAACGGCGGCTTGGTAAGCGCCCGAAAATTCGGAGTAAATGCGGCCGGCTGTCAATACGTTTGCTTTGTGGATTCCGACGATTATATTGGTGAGTCATATCTTGACAATTTCGCCAACATAATTGCAAAGCATTCTCCGGATATGATCGCAAACAACTACATTGAATCCTTTTGCGGCGATCAAACAGCCCCATTTTATATAAACGAAGCTGTTGGACTTTATGAAAAGGACCGTCTTGATACGATCAAAGAAAGATTGGTATACGACAAGGATACCAAGGGCTCAAATATGGGCGTGATCATGCCAAGCCTTTGCTTGAAATGTATAAAGAGAGATCTGCTGGCACAGCAGTACTCAGAATGCGATGAAAGCATCAGTATGGGCGAGGATTTGATGATCAGCTTCCCGTTGGCGTTGATCTGTAACAGCATATATTTGGATTGCTTCAAAGGATATTTTTATAGAAAAAACCCCAATTCGATCGCAAATACGTTTAAACCGGAGTATTTTGATACAGTTGACAAATTAAGCGCCTATTTGGAAGACAGAATGCCATCGCACCAAACGAATATCGCTTATTACGCCCTGCAAAGAACGTACAGTAACGTAATCTCCGCAGGAAGGAGCATCGCTAACGCCAAAGAATTCAAGGCACTGTTAAACCAAAAGATTACAAGAAATGAAATTCAAAAATACAAAAAATTAAAAACCAAGGGATTCCCCTTGAAAAATCGGATATTCTTTTTCCTGATCAAAAAACGTGCATGGTCTGTTTTATATCGGATCATTAAATTGTTTTCATAAACCGAATTATACTACTATTCTTGGGTTGGGGGGAGGTCATTTTTTGAAAAACGCAGGCGAACTCAAGGAAAAAACGTTCGCGAGCTTCTTGTGGAAGTTCTCTGAACGAATGATGTCGCAATTCATATCGCTGGTCATATCCATTATTTTGGCAAGAATCTTAGCGCCCAGCGACTATAGCGTTGTAAGCATCGTCACTATATTTTTCTCGTTTGCAAACATATTTGTCATCGGGGGACTAAGCACGGCGTTGATCCAGAAAAAGAACGCCGATACACTTGATTATTCCGTGGTACTGTACAGTACCCTATCCCTTTCAATTGTTATTTACGCCATTTTGTTTTTCTGTGCACCTGCCATTGCCAATTTGTACGATCAGCCCGTGCTGACAAACATGATCAGAATCATGGGACTTACATTGCCGATCACGGCAATCCAATCTGTTTGGAGCGCTTATATCTCCTCTGCCATGATGTTCAAAAAGTTCTTTTTCTCGACATTGGGTGGCACACTGCTTTCCGGCGCAATAGGACTATACATGGCAATAAACGGATATGGATCTTGGGCATTGGTTGCACAGCAAATGTCAAGCGTCGTCATAAATACAGTCATTCTCATCATCTCAACCCGAATAAAGATCGTATTTAACTTTTCCTTTTCCAGATTTAAAATATTATGGAAATTTGGCTGGAAGGTTTTCCTCTCCTCGGCTATTTCGGTTACTTATGCCGAAACGACCCCCTTGGTAATCGGACTTAAATTCAACAGCACAGACCTATCGTACTATACAAAAGGAAGAAATTTTCCCGGCTTGATATCAAACACACTGACCAACTCGCTCTCCTCCGTCTTGTTCCCCATTTTTTCAAAAAAGCAAGACGACAAAAAATTTCTGTTGGAGTATTTAAGGCAGTACATCAGAGTTGCTTCTTTTATTATTTTTCCGTTAATGTTAGGTTTTTTGATGGTATCCGATTCCTTTGTTTCCGTTATTCTCACTGACAAGTGGGCACCCGCAGTTCCATACATACAAATTTTTTGCATCGCCTATATGTTTGACATGCTATCGGTGGGAAATTGCGAGGTCATAAAGGCCATGGGACGAAGTGACATATTCCTATTGATAGAGATCATAAAAAAATCGCTTTACTTTATCGTGATCGGCGTATTTGTGCTTACAATGTCTTCGGCAACAATGCTTGCTGTTTCATCAATCATCTGTTCCTCTATCGCAATTGTAGTAAATTCAATGCCCAATCAAAAGCTACTGGGATATAAATATCGGCAACAACTATTAGATATACTACCAAATCTGTTAAATTCACTCATTATGTGTGTTGCCGTGGGCTTGATAACGCTATTAAACTTGGGGGACGGACTCACACTAATACTTCAAGTATTCACAGGCGCTGTAACTTATGTTCTTGTAGCGTTTATTACAAAAAACAAATCCATGATGTATTTCTTGGGAATGGTTAAAGAAAAATTAGGTGTAAAACAATAAAGGAGGATTTATAAAAGTGGGAAAATTAAAATCTTTTTTGAGAAATTTCGTCTTAACGCGCGGATTGTACCGCGCATTATGGGCATTAAAAAATCGCAGGCTACGCCAAATCAAGAAAAACATGAAGTCCAATGGACCCCAAACAGTATTCCTCATAGAAGACATCCTTTCAAAGAACAATTTGTTCTTTTACATGGATATGGGTACTATGCTTGGAATAGTGAGAGAAGGACGGCTGTTAGGGCACGACCTTGACATTGATGTGGCAGTATATGCAAACACAGAAAAAGAAAAAGAGCAGATCAAAAATGCCCTCACATCTGCGGGATGTAAATTAAAATACAGTTATGTCGTTGAAGAAATCGGCACAGTAGAAGAATCGTTTGAACTCAACGATTTAAAATTTGATGTAAATTATTACTTGCGCGACGGAGATAAAGATATCTGCTATCTTATGTATCGAAATCCACAAAAAAATTACAACGACGAAAAATCCATGGATGTAGTTAAGCTTTCCGTTTCCGCCGTTAAAGGCACCAAAAAAATACCTTTCTTCAATCAAGAGGTCACCGTGCCGCAAAACCCCGAAAAATACTTGGCTGAACGCTACGGCGAAAATTGGCGCATCCCCGACAAATTTTATGTGTATTGGAAGGGCCCCAGCACAGAAATTACAAACTACAAAGGTTATAGAAGGACGGACATTTAAAATGAAAGCACTTATTCTTAATTCGGGACTTGGAAGCAGAATGGGGGTTTTAACCTCGGAACATCCCAAATGCATGACAGAAATATCCGCTGAAGAAACAATAATCAAGCGTCAATTACGACTTCTTTCAAAGATCGGAATACGCGATGTTATCATTACAACGGGATATTACAACGATGTTCTCGTTGATTATTGCAACAATCTTCCTTATCAATTAAATTATACCTTTGTATATAATCCCGTTTATAATCAAACCAATTACATTTATTCAATTTATTGTGCAAGAGAATATCTCAAGGATGAGGATGTTATTCTTTTGCATGGGGATCTTGTCTTTGAAGCGTCAGTTTTACTTGATATAGTTACGTTTGAGAAAAGTTGCATGAAAGTCAGTTCCACCCTGCCCCTCCCCCAAAAAGATTTTAAAGCTGTCGTTCGAAACGGAAGAGTTTACAAGGTAGGTGTAGAATTTTTCGAGGAAGCAGTGGAGGCACAGGCTCTTTATAAGCTCAACAAAAAAGAGTGGAACACATGGCTGGATAAAATCATTGAGTATTGTGAAGCGGACAAGAAAAAATGCTATGCAGAGGTAGCGCTTAACGAAGTGACCGACAAAATGGAACTTTTTGCATTCGACGTAGAAAATAGACTCTGCTCTGAAATTGACACTCCTGAGGATTGGGAAATCATCAAAAATCAACTATCTAAAATTGAGGATTGACACCCTGCAATATTTTTGAATTCACATTCTCTCTTACATGCACCCCACTTTCATATTCTTACTAATAACCAGCAAGGAGGACCTACCATGTCACTCTTCAAAGACAAAACACTACTCATCACGGGCGGAACGGGCAGCTTTGGCAACGCCGTGTTGAACCGCTTTCTAAAGACCGATATCGGTGAGATCCGCATCTTCTCGCGCGACGAGAAGAAGCAGGACGACATGCGCCACGAATTTCAGGCAAAGATGCCCGAGGTTGCCGAAAAGATCAAATTCTACATCGGCGACGTGCGCGATCTCGCGTCGGTCAAAAATGCCATGCACGGTGTTGACTACATCTTCCACGCGGCGGCGCTGAAGCAGGTGCCCTCCTGCGAGTTTTTCCCCATTGAGGCGGTAAAGACCAACGTACTCGGCACCGAAAACGTCCTCACCGCCGCCATCGAGGCGGGCGTAAAGAACGTCGTTTGTCTTTCTACCGACAAGGCGGCATACCCCGTCAACGCCATGGGCACCTCCAAGGCGATGATGGAGAAGGTCATCGTTGCCAAATCAAGAACCGTCAGCCCCGACAAGACCAAGATCTGCTGCACGCGCTACGGCAACGTTATGTGCTCGCGCGGCTCGGTCATTCCGCTTTGGATCGACCAGATCAAGGCAGGCAACCCCATCACCATTACCGACCCCACGATGACCCGCTTCATCATGTCGCTTGACGAGGCAGTCGATCTCGTGCTCTTTGCCTTCGAGCACGGCGAGAGCGGCGACATTCTCGTCCAAAAGGCACCCGCCTGCACCATCAAGACCCAAGCAGAGGCAGTTTGCGAGCTGTTTGGCGGTGATAAGGAGGCAATCAAGATCATCGGTATCCGTCACGGAGAAAAGATGTACGAAACGCTGCTCACCAACGAGGAGTGCACGAACGCCATCGACATGGGCGATTTCTATCGCGTTCCCTGCGACAAGCGCGGTCTGAATTACGACAAATACTTCAGCAAGGGCGACGCAAACCGCAATCCTCTCACCGAGTTCAATTCCCACAACACAAAGCTTCTTAACGTAGAGGAGACCAAGGCAAAGATCGCCTCGCTTACCTACATTCAAGAAGAAATGGCAAAGATGGGCAGATAAGGAACACGGGCATGAAAATACTGATCACCGGCGCGGCGGGCTTTGTCGGAAAGAATCTCGCCGCCGCCCTTCAAAGCATCAAGGACGGGAAGGACAAAACGCATCCCGCCATCACCGTGGACGAGCTCTATCTTTACGACATTGACTCGCCCTCAGCGCTCCTTGACACGGCTTGCAAGGATTGCGATTTCGTGTTCAACCTCGCGGGCGTCAACCGTCCTCAAAATCCCGAGGAGTTTATGCAGGGCAACTTCGGCTTTGCCACCACGCTACTTAACACCTTAAAAAAATATAGCAACACCTGCCCCGTTATGATCTCGTCGTCAATTCAGGCGACCTGCATCGGTCGCTACGACAGCGACTACGGCAGAAGCAAGAAGGCGGGCGAGGAGCTGATGTTTCAGTATAGCGAGGAAACGGGCGCGAAGGTCCTTGTTTACCGCTTCCCCAACCTCTTTGGCAAATGGTGCCGCCCCAACTACAACTCCGCCGTTGCCACCTTCTGCAACAACATCGCAAACGACCTGCCCATCACGGTCAGTGACCGCGCCGTGCAGCTTGAACTGCTCTACATCGACGACCTTATAAACGAGATGCTGGCGGCACTTGAGGGTAGCGAGCACCATTGCACCTTCAACGGTATTGAAACGGTGCTCTGCGAGGACGGCAAATACTGCGCCGCGCCCATCACGCATAAGGTCACTCTTGGCGAGATCGTTGACCTGCTCCATAGCTTCAAGGCGCAGACCAGGACGCTCGTTATGCCCGAGATTCCCGACGGCAGCTTCGCCAAGAAGCTGTACAGCACCTACCTTTCCTATCTGCCGAAGGAAAAGGTCAGCTTTCCTTTGAAAATGAACGTTGACGCGCGCGGCTCGTTTACCGAGCTCCTTAAAACCGAGAAATGCGGTCAGTTCAGCGTCAACATCTCAAAGCCCGGCATCACAAAGGGTCAGCATTGGCACCACACCAAGTGGGAATTTTTCATTGTCGTTTCGGGCAAGGGCCTGATTCAACAGCGCAAAATCGGCTCCGACGAGGTGCTGAATTTTGAGGTATCGGGAGACGAGATCCGCGCGATCCACATGCTCCCCGGCTACACGCACAACATCATCAATCTGTCCGAAACAGAAAATCTTGTCACGGTGATGTGGGCAAACGAGCAGTTTGACCAAGCACACCCCGACACATTCTTTGAGGTGGTAGAATAATGGAAATGAAACTTGATTACAGCGACGTTCGCTTTCAAAACAACGGCAAGCTAAAGCTCCTTATCATCGTCGGCACACGCCCCGAGATCATTCGCCTTGCCGCCGTCATTGACAAGTGCCGCAAATACTTTGACTGCATTCTTGCCCACACGGGTCAAAATTACGATTACAACCTCAACGGGGTGTTTTTCAAGGACCTGAAGCTCGCCGATCCCGAGGTTTATATGGACGCCGTAGGCGACGATCTCGGTGCTACCGTCGGCAACATCATCAACTGCTCGTATAAGCTGATGAACCAAACGAAGCCCGACGCGCTCCTCATTCTCGGCGACACCAACTCCTGCCTTTCCGCCATTGCGGCAAAGAGATTGCACATCCCGATCTTCCACATGGAGGCGGGCAACCGCTGCAAGGACGAGTGCCTGCCCGAGGAGACCAACCGCCGCATCGTTGACATCATTTCCGACGTCAACCTCGCCTACTCCGAGCACGCGCGCCGTTATCTCCACGAGTGCGGACTCCCCAAGGAAAGAACCTACGTTACGGGCTCTCCGATGGCAGAGGTGCTGCATAACAACCTCGCCGACATTGAAAAAAGCGACGTGCACAGCCGCCTCGGCCTCGAGAAGGGCAAATACATTCTCCTTTCGGCACACCGCGAGGAAAATATCGATACCGAAAAGAACTTCCTCTCGCTCTTTGGTGCGATCAACACGATCGCCGAAAAGTACGATATGCCCATTCTCTACTCCTGCCATCCGCGCTCAAGAAACCGTCTTGCGGCAAGCGGATTTGTGCTTGACAAGCGCGTGATTCAGCACGAGCCCCTCGGCTTCCACGACTACAATTGCCTCCAGATGAACGCCTTTGCGGTCATTTCCGACAGCGGCACGTTGCCCGAGGAAAGCTCGTTCTTCACCTCGATCGGCAAGCCCTTCCCTGCCGTTTGCATCCGCACCTCGACCGAGCGCCCCGAGGCGCTTGACAAGGCGTGCTTCATTTTGGCAGGCATTGACGAAGGGGGGCTCACACAGGCGGTTGAAACCGCCGTTGCCATGACCGAGCAGGGCGACCACGGCATTCCCGTACCCACGTATGTGGAGGAAAACGTCTCCACCAAGGTGGTGAAGATCATTCAGTCCTACACGGGCGTTGTCAACAAAATGGTCTGGAGAAAATTCTGATTTAAAAAGGAGCGAAAAGCCATGAACAATCAAATAGATCTGCTCTTTGCGTTACTTCGCTCCGCATTATCGGGTGAGGAGCTGTCAAGCGAGGCTGCCGCGCATCTCAGCGAGGAAAACGCAGCACTCCTCCTGCCGCTTGCCAAATCGCAGGACGTGGGACAAATGATCGCCGATCTGCTCGCCACGAAGCTCCCCGAAGAAAGCGAAGCACTTGCCAAATTCAAAAAGCAGCAAATGCTCGCTCTTTTCCGCTACGAGTCACTGAACCGCGAGCAAAAAGAGATCTGCCGCGTTTTCGAGGAGGCGGGAATTCGCTATATGCTCCTTAAGGGCTCCGTCATTCGTCCGCTTTATCCCGAGGCGTATTGGCGCACCAGCTGCGACATTGATATTCTCATCGATGAAAAGGAGCTTGACCGCGCCGCCGCACTACTCACCCAAAAGCTTTCCTACAAGGCAAACGAAACGACAAATTATCATGACCTTTCCCTGCATTCACAGGGCGGCGTGCATCTTGAGCTTCATTTTCACATTAAAGAGAACATGGAAAATATGGATCGCGTGCTCACGCGCGTTTGGGAGCACGCAAAGCTAATAGACGGCACGCAATACGGCTACGTGCAGACCAACGAGTTTTTGCTCTTTCACGTCATCGCCCATATGGCGTATCACATGGCGCACGGCGGCTGTGGCATCAAGCCCTTTGCCGACCTCTTTGTAATCGAGAAAGCACTCACGTATAACCGTGACACATTGGCAAAGCTTTTGGGCGACGCCAACCTCTCACACTTTTTCGATGCGGCAAATTCCCTGATTGCCGTTTGGTTTGGGGACGGTGAGCACACCCCCCTCACCCAAAGCATGGCGCAATTCATTTTAAAGGGCGGTCTTTACGGCACCGTATCCAACAAAATGACCGTAGCAAGAGGGCAAACAAACGGTAAAACGCACTATCTTCTTTCGCGCATCTTCATGCCCTACCCACTGCTGAAAAGGCGCTATCCGACGCTTGAGGGTCGCCGCTGGCTCACCCCATTTTATCAGGTACGCCGCTGGCTCTCCATCCTGTTCGGTGGCAGACTGAAGCATGCGAAAAAGGAGCTGCAGATAGCAACCGCTGTTGATAACACCGCCGCCAAGGATGCAACACAGCTTCTCCAAGAGCTTAAGCTTTTATAAAGTAAAAAATCGCCGCAGGCAATGCCTGCGGCGTTTTTTATTTTTACACAATTTCAATCTTTGCCACGGCAACGACACGTTGCTCGCCGTAGCGGAAGGGGGTGGTATGTAAAACGACCTGCTCTCCCTCCTGCTCAAAGGCAAGCTCCCTGCCCGAATGAAGCCAATACGCCGCCTTCACGCGCTCTCCAATCGAAAACACGTCGGAATACTCGGGGTCTGCCATGTACTTTACCACGTTGGCGCTTCCCTTCATCGGCAAGCCGAAGCAGAACAGATAATAGCAGCCGTCGCCCTTCAGAAGGAAGTCCTTTTCCTTGTTCGTCACCTCCACGTCGGCAGGTCGGGGCAGGTAAAGCGCCTCGGCGATCGGCTCTGACCACTCGCCGAGGAGCTCGAACATCGCTTTTTCGATCGGACGGATCGAGCCGTCAGGGAGGGGCCCGACGTTGAGGAGATAGTTGCCGCCAAAGCGACGGCAGGTGCAATAATCCTCAATGATCTCCTTCATCGACTTGAAGCGGAAATCCTCCCTCGCGTAGCCCCAGTGCGAGCCGAATACCTGGCACATCTCGCTCGCCACGTATTTGGGGGCGTTTTCCATATTGAGCTTCACGGGCTTGGAGCGCTCAAAGGTCACCGAGTCAAGCTCAATGTGCCCAAGCTCACCTTCTGCACCAATGCCCGTGTTATTGACGATGATCGCATCGGGCTGATAGCGGCGGATCATGCCGTAAAGGGCATCCTCCTCCCAATCGGCGTCGCGCTTGTTCCACTTGCCGTCAAACCAAAACCCACCAATCTTGCCGTAACGAGTGCAAAGCAGCTCCACGCTCCGGCGCAAATAGGCAAGATACGCGGGAAAATCGCTCTCATATTCGGGCACGTACCAGTCAAGGTAGGTATGGTAAAAGAAGGGCACGATCCCTGCCTCGTTGCAGGCATCGACGAACTCGCGCACAAGGTCACGCCCCGCCGCACCGTGCATCACGTCAAAGTCGGAAAGCCCGCAGGTGTCGTAGAGCGAAAAGCCGTCGTGATGGCGCGTGGTCAGCGTGATATAGCGGCACCCCGCGCGCTTCGCCGTCGCAACCAGCTCCCTTGCCCAATCCTTTTTGGGGTTAAACTCCGCCGCAAGCGCGCGATAGCGTGCCCTTTCGGCATCATCGGTCGCACTATGGTGAAACGCCCACTCGCCCTTGCCGTAAAGGCTGTAAAGTCCAAAGTGGACGAACATACCAAGTCCCATTTTCTCAAAATTCTTGACGTTTTCCTTGATGATCATAACCTATCTCCCATCATAAATCAAACAAAGCCGTGGCGTTTTTCGCACCGTTGCGGTACTTTTTATCAAATACCCAAGAACGCGGCACCGATAATGCCCGCGTCGTTCCCAAGCTCGGCGATGCGTATTTGTGTTTCGGGCACCACACCGTGACCGTACACCTCTTGTCTGATCAGCGGCACGAGGGGACGAAGAAGATTTTCCCCCTCACCCGACACGCCGCCGCCAATGGAAAGCACCTCGGGCTGGAAGATATTCACAAGGTTGGTAATGCCCGTGGCAAGATACGAAATATAGGTATCCACCACCTCTTTTGCCGCCTCGTCACCCGCGCGCATCGCGTCAAACGCCGTTCGACCCGACACCTTGCCCTTTTTGGCAACCATCTCACGCATCAAGGTGTCGCGCCCCGTGCTCTCGCACTCGTCCATTTTCTCCTTTGTCATGCGGATCAGTGCCGTTGCCGAGCTATACGCCTCCCAGCAGCCGCGGCGACCGCAGCTACAGGGCACGCCGTCCTTTTCAATGACGATATGTCCAAGCTCGCCGCCTGCAAAATTAAAGCCCGTAATCAGCTTTTTGTGAACGATCACGCCACCGCCAACACCCGTGCCGAGCGTGACCATCACAGAGCTTTCGGTGCCCTTGGCGGCACCTGCCACAGCCTCGCCCCACGCCGCCGCGTTGGCATCGTTTTCAACGTGCACCGTCATCACGCCTGTCTTTTTTCTCAAAATATCCGCCACGGGAAGATGATCAAAGGGCAGATTGTTGCAGTATTCCACCGCGCCGTCACGGCTGTTGGCAATACCGGGGCTTGCCACGCCGATCGCCTCGACCTCGCGCATGGTAATGCCCAATTTTTTGGTGAGCGTGTGGCAAAGCTCAGCCATTGCCGCCACGATCTCCTCGCCCGAGCGCGTTGCGACGTTCGTCGGCACGCTCTCCTTACAAACGATCTCATGCTTTTCATTCACAAGTCCCGCGGCAATATTCGTGCCACCAAGATCAATTCCAATACGATACATACTTATCCTCTTTCCTTTCAGCTAAAGCATTGTTATTATTACCCACAGCGGCAGATTTCATCAATCAAAGCCCCTGCTCTGCCGCAAAACGCGGCAGCATAAATTCATTTATGGCAGGACCGCGCTGCGGATCCTTGTCAACCTCTTTAAGCAGCGCCTCGTCAACCTCATAGGCAAAGCCGCCGCGTGCGCCGTTTTTGCCGTATTGAAGCGAGGCGTAAAATCTGCCGCCACCGCAGCAATGGAAGCCATACGGGGTCGAAAACGCGTATTTTGCAACCACCGATTTCAGGTCCCCCGACGCGCAAAACAGTGTTTGCGGCACGTGATACGGCTGGGTCGGATCGTACGTCGTCAGCCAAAAATAACCCGTGTCCTTATCGTAATCAATATTCTGCACGCCAATATTCACGGAGCCCGTCGGCACGAAATGGCGCTTTTGCAGCTTGCCGTCAAAGCTATACTGCAAGACGATCTGACTCTTGATCTCCGCGCCGTTTTTCATCGAGGCGGCAATAAACAGTGCCTCCTCGCCCGTTTCGGCATCCACGCCTGCAGTAATCGCGCCGACACCGTCAAAGCCGTCACGCGCCACCTTGTGATCGCGATAGCAATCGTCAAGGCGCAAAACCTTTACCAGCGAAAGCGACTCCGCGTCGTACACGTGCACGGTAAACGAGGTCCACTGTCCCCACGGATCACCCTTCAGGGAGTTGCCCATTGCCGCGCCGTAAATACGCCCGTTATGGTAATCAATGCCGCCAAGATGCTCCGAGGTGATCGGCACCTCCTTTTGCGCAACAACGGTACCCGTCATGGTGGTTTTTACAAGCGTATTGGTAAAGGACCAATACATATGCTTACCGTCCGTGGTAAATCCCTGCATATGATATTTTTGCCTTACAACCTCTAAATGCTTCATGTTGTCAATTCTCCTTACACACTCATGCGCGTAATATGTTCTGCATTTTCCACGCGTTCTACCGAAAAACACCGTAAAAATTCTCCACCTTCATTTACACCTGCGGGTATTCACTACGGTTTTTTATCATTATAACAAAAAAATCATTTAAACACAATATGCTTATGTATTTCTTCCCTCATTGATTTACATCAAATCATAAAATATCGGTTTGCCATAGCATCATCCGTTTGCAACCTTATGCATAATGAGCACATTGAAAATCTCATCCATATTTGTTGCATCGTTGATTTTATTTTTCAATATCAATGCCGTGAACGTGGCTTGATTTATTTCGTTTATTTTTCTCTTAATCGTTTCGAAGTCATCCTGAATGTCAATTGCAATTCCATACTTATTTCTAAAAAATTCCACCAAATCGTCGGGAAGCTTACCGTCATATTTGCGAATCCTATCTTCCTTTGAATCGGTTTTATAAACCACTCTCGGCTCTGAACTTTTCACCTCAGTTGATTTTTGATTATGATATTCTTCGCATTGTTGCTTAGCAATATTATGCGGCAAGGACGCAAAAGCATCTTTTATGACCGCCACATTTTCTTCAATACTTGCAAGAGCAAATATAGGATACAAGGAAACGGTAGTCAGAAACGGAACAAAAAATCCAAGAACAGAAACCATCACTAACACAAACATATCCATCTCAACAGCAAGATAAATTCCTATGATGACAAGTAACACGCCGATCATGCAAGAAATACCCATCACCGCATAACAAAGCTTTTTAATACCACTGCTTTTAATCATTTTTCTTCTCCTTATTGCCTTTCAAAATATCATTCGTCAGCTTTACCCATCCGCGCACGATCAAGACGATCTCGCCCATGTCACCGTTTGACTTGTAGATCGCGCCAAGCACCGCCTCCACCGCCGTTGCGATAAATTTATGGTCATCATCGTCCTCGGGGCGCACGTCGTAATTTTGGGGAATATTCGGGTCATTCCGATCAAAATTCAGATAGTCAAGGATCCCGTAGTGCTCACCGATCCGCACCAACGTGGTATCTCGCTCGTAAAGGCTCTTGGTCACGGAAAGCTGCTGTGTGCGGTCAAGGAGTATCTCGCAAAGCGCAAGCTTCAGTACCGCGTCGCCAAAGGTCGCAAGCTCGGTGTTGACCTGCTGGTCGCCAAGCGGTCTTTTGTGCTTTTTCTGATAGATCGGCTTAAAGGACTTATCGGTCAGTGCGCGCGTGCGCCATTTGTTTTTCGTTTCATTCTTCAAAAACGCCTCAAATTTATCCATACTCATACCCTCCGCTTAAAGTTGCCAAACACCTCGCTGACCTTCTCAAAGCTTGCAAAGCAGTCGGGGTGCTTTTTGATAATTTTCATCATTTCACCGATCTGCCGCTTGTTGATGATGCAAACAAGCATAAACTTGTCGGTGTCGGAATACATGCCGTGCACCTTGATGCTCGTCACGCCGTGCTTCAGCTCGCTCATCAGCTCACTCGCGAGCGCGTTGGGATTTGCGGTCACGATCTCAAAGCGGAAGCCGTTTTTAAGACCGCTAAGACCCCTGTCAACGATCACGTTGGCGATAAAGAGGTTAAGAAGCGTACAAATGACGGGCGTGATGCGCATGCCGTAAACGAAAAAGGCGATAAAGACCACCGAGGCATCCATCACGAAGGAAACGTAGGCAATGTTCGTTTGGGGTCTTGCCCTTTTGATGAGCGCGGAAATGCCGTACGTGCCACCGCTCGCGCCAAAGCGCTTCAGCATCAGGGAAAATCCAAAGCCCGAAATCACGCCCGTCGCAATGCAGGCAAACACGACGTTGAAATCGGCGCCGCTTGAGGCGAGCGAATAGGGCTTCGCGCCAAGCAGCTCGTAAAGCTGGGGCACGAAGGACTGCACGCACATGTAAAGACTGAGCATGAGTCCGAGCTTTTTGTTGATCATCACCATCACCAGCACGAAGATCGGCAGATTGAACGCGATCATCAGGATCGACCAGCTGACCTTGTCGGCAAGGAGGTGGTGCGTGATGGTCGCAAGACCCCCGACGCCACCCGGCGCGAAGCCGTTGCTGTTCTGAAAGAAGAAATACGCCGTGCCGACGATAAGACCCGCGGTGATGGCGTAAAGCACGTCCATCAAAAGCTGCTTTGTTGTTGTTTTCATACTATGTTCTCCTTTAACGTGCCGTCCACACCACGTGAGCCACGCTCTGCGGCACAAGGGCTCGAATCAGCCAAAGATTTCCGCCGCCGCAACCACGCGCAGCAGCTCCACATCGATCCGATCCCTACCGTACGCGTCAAAGAAGCGCTCGCGGTAGCGATCCGTTTTCAAATTAAACCACAGCGTCCACGCGCCCCAGAAAAGATCGACGTGCCGATCCCCGACACCGCCGTTCCCGACGTCAATGAACGCCGACACACGCCAAGCGTCAAGCATCACGTTCGGCAAGCAGTAGTCGCCGTGCAGCAGCACCCTGCCCGAGAGCGCGGCGCGCCCCTCGTTTAAGACCGCATACGCCTCATCTGCCGAGGCGAAGGGTATGCGGTCACCAAATAATGAAAGATCGAATTTTCCGCTCGCGTAATTCCCGTCGACAAGCGCGAAATACTCGCTCATCCGATTCATAACGGGGCAAGTCGAACAATCGCTCTCGTGCAGGGCACGCAGTGCCTCACCCAGCACCGTCGCAAGTCGCCGCGGGTCGCGCAAATACTCGTCACTCGTCGCATCCCGCCCCGCGGCGCGCGCGGTCACGAGCCAATCGCGCTCACAGGACTGATAATCGAGCACTGCGGGCGAGAGACCCTTTTTGTGAAAATACGCCCCCATCTCGGCTTCGCGCGCGAGCGTGCCGCGTGCGGCTGTTTTTAAAAAGTAGCCGCCGTCCTTATCAATAAAATACACGCGCGCCTCGGGCGAGCAGGAACAGTCAAACACCGCCGCCCCCTCAAAAAGCCGCGCCAGCTCTGTCGGCAATCCCTCGGGCAAGCGCGCAATCGGTATTATTCTCATTTCACTCGCCCTCCTCGCCTTCTTTAAATTCCATTTTTAAATTTGAATTTTCTAATTTTCACTTTGGATATTTCATTTTTTGAATAATTTTGTTTATTATTTTCCGAAAAGCTTCAATAATCGGCACTTTTGGCGTTTTTACGCTTTTGATGAACCAATCAAAAATTTGTCGCTTTCCTTCAGATCAAGCAGCGTGATCGCGCGCTCAAAGATCTCCCTCGCGCGTGCAAATGCCGCAGGGTGATGCGCGTCACTGCCGAGATAAAATTTACACCCACAGCTCTTGGCAATTCTAAAGGGGCGCAACACAATATCGTCTTCTCCCTCACGGAACGCCATGTCGCTCATATTCAGCTCAATGCCGCAGCCAAGCCGTGCTGCCTTCTCAAACAGCCGCTCCATATCCCCGTCCGGGATCAGACGCATGACCTCCAGATAATCTTCTCTTGACGCCTTATTGATCAGACCGCAGGCAAGATGCGCAATACCGATCTTCCCAAAGGGCAAGGGCATTTCAAGGAGCGCGTCAAGGCGCTCCACCCAAAGCTCCGCCCGCCTCTTGTTGCTTGCCGCATCCTCCTCGGCGATCGTGAAGCCCGTCATATGTAAATGCGTGGTCGGAATGATCACAAAATCAAAATCGTCAAAACGCGAAAGCGGCATGCCAAGCGTCAGGTGGCGGTCGATGTCGGTCTCACAGCCAAACAAAAACGACACCCCCTCACATTGCGGCAGCGGCTTTGCTCTTGCGATATGATCAAAATCCTGCGGTGCGTACCATTTCGACGCCCCCTCGACGGTACTGTCCCAATAATGGTCTGTGAGACAGATCGTGCGAAGTCCGTTTTCTCTTGCGTATTGCAAGATCCGCTCGGTGGTCTGCTCGGGATCGCGCGAGCAAGAGGAGATCAAAGAATGAATATGGTAATCATGATCTGCTATAAATCTCATGTCTGCTTCCACCTTTTTATTTTTTATAGAGCCGCCATGCTGCGGCATTGGACTTATTCAATGCTCTCAAAAGCATCCCCGTTTTTCTCACCGACCGTCACCCTGCCGATCACCACGCGGCGATCACCGCTCGGCTGCGCGGGGTTGGTTTGTATGTGAAAGGAGGTGTAAAGCGCGCCGTCCTTGCCATAAAACAGGGCGTTGTGTCCCGCACCAAACAGCTGCTCATCGCAGGAGAGCACGGGGTTATTTGCCGATTTTTTAAACGGTCCCAGCGGCGAGTCGGCGCTCGCGAGGCAGATGGCATAATCGTTGGTCGCATAGCAATTTGCCGAATAGTTCATGACGTAGCGCTCGCCGAGCTTCATCACAAACGGACCCTCGTTCCACAAAATCCCCATCGGCGCCGATCTCAGCTCATAGGGCTCGCTCGGCGTGCTGATCAGCACGGGCTCACCCACGGGACTTGTGAGATCATCCGAGAGGCGCACGCAATAAATTTGGCTGACCCGCATGCCATCTACCGTATTTTCACTGCAATCGCGCGAGTAGTAAAGAAAGTTACCCTCGGGAGCACGCAGCACCGAGCCGTCAATCACGGCATAGCCAAGCTCAAGCATCGGCTTGCCGTGTACGTCAACGAAGGGGCCCGTCGGGCTGTCCGCCACCGCCACACCGATGCGCAGTGAGCCAAGCTCGCGCGATCGCGCACTGTAATGCATCACAAATCTTCCATCGTGAAACACGACCTCGGGCGCCCAAAAATCGGCGTTTCCCCAATAACGTGCTGCCGCAAAGCAGGGTATCGGCTCGCTCCAGCTGACAAGATCGTCGCTCACCCACACGCAAAAGCCATCAGGATTATGTCCTGTCGCATAGCAGTAATATTTTCCCTCGTAAAGCAGGATTTGAGGATCGCCGATCCCCGTAATATCCGTAATGATCATGAAAGCTCCCCCTTCTTATCATCATTTTTCCGCCGCAAAGCGCCGATTTTTAAATAAAGGAAGTATCTTTAGTAAAAGTCGCATCGCCACGGTTGCAACGATAATGCCGACTGCCAGTGCCGTCGCATTCTGCAGCGTGGCGAGTCCTTTTTCAAGAAAGCCCTCGACGTTTTCACCAAGCGCGTTTGCCATGGTGTAGTAAAGCAAGGCACCGGGCATCATGGGTATCAGGCAGGGCGCAATAAATACCGTTGCGGGGGATTTTAAGACGCGTGCCATCAGCTCGGCATAAAAGGAGACCGTCATGGCGACGATAAAATGACATAGCACCCTGCTGTCGATCGCAAGGCAAAGCAGCAAAAAGAGTGCTCTTCCGAAGCCGCCGCCAAGCGACACAGCCAGCAGCTTCTTGACCCCACGCACGTTAAACAAAACGGCAAAGCCAAGAGCACCGATCACGGAAGCGATAATTTGTATCACATCAGTCATGGTCATAGCACCTGCCCTCCCGTCAAAAAGATAAAGGCAAAATAGCCCGCCGCAATGGCAACGGCAGACAGGGTCGCTTCAAGGAGGCGCAAAATGCCCGCAATGCTATCTCCCGTGAAGAGGTCACGCAGGGCGTTGGTGAAGCCAAGCCCCGAAATGATCAGCATGATATTGCCGATGATGATCTCGTCGGGTGTTGGCACAGCACCCAAAAAGACGAAAAGATACGCAAGCGAGGTGATGGTGAACGAGGACAGGAACTTGGAAAATATCACGTTGCCCACAACCTTGCCCGAAAACAAAATCGAAAAGCGCACGGCAACGCCGATCAGCGCGGATAAAAGTGCATCGACCGCGCCGCCACCGAAAAAGACGGTAAAGGCGGCAGCAATCACGGCATACGCAAGGCACTCTACCCCGAAGGGATAGACCTTAGCGCGCCCGATCTCTTGGATCTCCGCCCGGATCTCCGTAAGGGAAAGCCGCTCGGCACACACACGTCTTGAAAGAGCATTCAGGCGGTCAAGACGGTGAAAATCAAATTTTGCCCCGCCAATGCGGCGTGTTTCGGTATAAACGCTTCCATCATCGCCGTGAATCGTCACGACCATGCTGCTCGTGATGATAAAGCAATCGACGCGCGCGGCACCAAGGGCAGTGCACATTCTCCCCACACTGTCCTCCACACGGTGCACCTCCGCACCGCAAACGAGCATCCGCTCGCCAATATCCATCACGCAATTAAGACGTTCCTTCATTTTATGCATCCTTTTTTTACTTTGTACGCCCGTAGTGAAGTTGCTCGCTTTGCTCACAGTGAAGTTAGCTCTTTTTTATAATTATTTTATTATCTATTACATCAATGTCTAAATCTTCATTGTCTTGCAAATTCAGTTCTTCGCAAATCCATTTAGGAATTTTTATTAAACTATTAGAAAACATATGAGTTTTCTTTCGCTTTATTAATAAGGTTTCACGAGTTACATGTGGAATCAATCCACAATCTATCGCGGAGTAAATTGTATTTTTAGAAAGTGGCGCATTCGGATGATTTTTACTATGAAGCCAATCCACTATTTCTTCTACTGACAGTTGGTCTTTTATAATTAAATCAGAAACGCACTTAGCCAAACCTGTATCTAACTCAAAAATTTTTTGTCTTCTCTTCTCACTTTTTCGTTGTTCATATTCTTTTTGGGCGTATTCTGCGCTATACCTTCCTAGCGCTTTACAACGATTTATCTCATAATAAATAGCCGGATTGGTCTTACCTAAATACTCTGCTATACGATATGCCGGCATTCCGACATTACACATGTTTTCTATAAACTTTCTTTCCTCGTAGGAAATTCTTTTATAACTATTTTTCATCATATAAAGCCCGCTGTTTCACACATTATCTCCGCTTTAAAATCTTGACGCTATCCGCTTACCCCTTCGCAGTGGTGATAGAGGCGATCAATCTTCTTCTAATCGAACCACATTTATTACGCAAATCTTTGTAAGCTATCTCCATCATCTTTCCTTTTCTAAAAATCAATTCAAGCCAATATTCTGTTTCCGAGCACTCTTTTAACGAGATTTCAAGCTTGTTTATAAAATCCGCTTTGCTCTGTGCGTATTTTGCTTCGTGGATATTTGCTCCTATAGACGACGAAGAGCGAACAATTTGATTGACGTAAACAGAACAACCTTTAATTTCGTCGCAAATGTCGGATATTTGAATGGCAAATTCTATGGCGTCTTCTCGCAGGTGGTTCTTATTATCATTCATTTTGCAAAAATCCTTTCTTTTCGTCAATATGTTCGCCATTGGTGTACTCGATATCAATGCCTGTGGCATGTCGATATGTTCGCCATTGGCGAACTCGATATGTTTTCGCTACGCTCAAACTCGATATTTGCTCGCGTTGCGAGCAATCGATATGTTGCCTTCGGCAACGATGAGCGCTATGCGCTCTGACGCGCCCTTTTGTTACTTCTCTCGCGTTGCCCGATAGGCAACGCATATCGAGCGCGCAGCGCCATATCGAGCCGCCGCAGGCGGCATATCGAGCGACGCGTCAGCGGCGCATATCGACGTCGAATCCGCGTGTCAAGGACACGACGGACTCGACGTGCCCCGTCCTCGGGAACAAATCCACCGGCGTCACCTCTCCAATCTCATAACCAAGCTCGCGGAGAATCGCGCAATCGCGCGCGAGCGTATCGGGTCCGCAGGAAACGTAGACAATGCGCGGCACGCGGCGCGCGGCAAGGAAGCGCAGCAGCCCCTCGTCACAGCCCTTGCGCGGTGGGTCAAGCACGACCACGTCGGGATAAAGCGTGCCGCGCTCCTGCTCGGCTGCGGCAAGCAGTCCCTCGGTATTGGCGGCATCGCCGCAGTAAAAGCTCGCGTTTTTGACACCGTTTAGTGTCTTATTAATATTTGCGCAGCGAATGGCGTCGGGCACGATCTCAATACCAATGAGCTCTCCCACACGCTCTGCCATCGAAAGCCCGATCGTCCCTGCGCCGCAATAAAGATCAAGCAAAAGTCCCTCGCCCGAAAGACCTGTTTGCTCGGCGGCAATACCGTAAAGGAGCTCCGCGGCATCGTGATTGACCTGATAAAAGGAGGCGGGCATCACGCGGAAGCGCTTGCCGCACAGCACGTCCTCTATGTAAGGATTTCCGTATAACGTATGGTATTTTTCGCCAAGCACCACGTTGGTGCGCTTGGTGTTTTCATTCACCACCACCGAGCTCACCCGAGGGAATTTTTGCAGCAGCTCTCCCACGAATTCGAGGGCAAAGGGCAGCTCTTTTCCATTCAGTACGGGGCAAACCATCAGCTCGCCCGTGTTTTTTCCCTCGCGCAAATAAAGATGGCGCAAAAGCCCCGTTCCCGTTTCCTCATCGTACGCCGCGACACCCTTTTGGGTGTAAAATTCGCAAAAGAACGAGAGGATCTCACCGAACACGGTCGGCTGAAGGGCGCACGCGCTCGCCTCTACGACACGGTGCGTTTTTTGTGCATAAAAGCCGCCGAAAAGCCCGTTTTTGCCACCCGTTATGGGATATTCCGCCTTGTTGCGGTATCCGCGCACCTCACCCGTGCTCCTCACGGGCAAAACCTTAACGTCCGAGAGCCCTGCCTTGCGAAAGCAATGGGTCACGTAATCCTGCTTTAACTGCAGCTCGCGCGCGTACGTAAGATGCCGATAAACACAACCGCCGCAGGAAAGGGATGCGGAACAAAACCCCTCCTCGCGATCGGACGAAGGGGCAAGCACCGTCAGTAGCCTTCCTACGGCATAGGTCTTATTTACCTTGATCAGTTCAATTTTTGCGGTATCACCCGCGACGGCACCCGCAACAAACACGGCGCGGCCGTCGGGCAAGCGCCCGACACCGCAGCCAAGATTATTAAGATCCGCAATTTCAACCGTCAGCACCGCTCCCTTTTGCAAATAAGTGGCAGAACGGGGCTCTTTTTGCACAAAATCAGACATAAAACTCCTCGCCCGTTTCAAGGCAAAGGCAGGCAAGCGCACCGCCGTCTTTTTTACCGCAGTCGATGCGAATGACATTGCCGTCGCGCTCGATCTTACCGCTCGCGGTCGGTGCGTGACCGACGATCACGGCATCATATCCCCCATAATTCTCGCGCTCGGGCGCGGTAAAGAAATCCTCGGGGGCGTAATCGTCAAGATTCTTGCCCTCCTCGTAGTCAAGAATGCCCGCATGCACCAGCAAAAACTGCTTGCCGCCCGCCTCGACCTCCTCAAAGAGCGAAAATTCCGAGAGATAGTCGATCATGCCCTCTCTCATATCCTCGTCAAGCGCACGGAAGCCCTCAAGCGTCACGTTGCCGCCGTCCGCCGTCCACGCCACCATCTCGGCGGCAAAATCGGCATCGGGTGCGGCACCGCTTTTCAGCATACGGTCAAAGCCCGAAAGCATACGAAGCGCCACGTAGTCGTGCTCGCCCGCGATCGGATAGACGTTTTCGCACATGCTGAGGTCCGTGAGGAGCGCGGCACTGTCCTCGCCGTAATCCACCACGTCACCCAGCAAATATAAAATATCCTTCTTTGAAAGCTTAATTTTCTTTATCATTTCACGGTAAGCCGCAAGGTCACCGTGCAAATTTGCCATTACGTAGGTCATATTTTTCTCCTTTCAAGCCAAAACCGTCCTGATCACCCTTGTCGGCATGATCTCGACCGTCACGTCGGGCGCCAGCTCCTTTACCGTATCGGCAAGGCGCGCAAGCACGGGATATTCGGTTTCATAATGCCCTGCCTCCACCGTCACGAGTCCCGCCTCGGCGGCATCAAGCATACGATGATAACCGATATGCCCCGAGAGGAAGAGCTCTGCCCCTGCGGCTTTTGCGGCATCGACAAAATCGCCGCCCTCACCGCCAAGCACGGCAATTCTCTTTACCCTACCCTCGCCTGCAAGCGACACCGCGTCGGCGCCGAGCACGCGGCACAGCTCGCTTGCAAAATCCGCTGCGTCCATGGGCTTTTTCAGATTGCCCACGCGCCCACAGGGCACCTCGCCGTCGGGCCCGAAGGGCACGGCGTTTTCAATGCCAAGCAACTCGCAAAGCGCGTCGTTCACGCCCCCCTCGGCGGCGTCAAGGCGTGTGTGATAGGAAAGCGCCGCCACCCCGGCTCTCGCAAGCTTCAGAAGCTTTGCGGGCACCACGTCATAGGGGGTCAGCGACTTAACTCCGCGAAACAAAAGCGGGTGGTGCGCAAGAAGCACGTCAAAGCCGCCCTCAATCGCGCGATCAACCGCAGCATCCGTCACGTCAAGCGCCACCAGCACGCGCCTCACCTCACGCTCCGGCTCAGGCAGGCACGCCGCGCCGTCGTTATCCCACGGCGCTGATAGCGCGGTGGGGATCCTTTGCTCTAACAAACGGTAAAGCCGTTCTTGTGTCATTATCCTCGCCCCTTTCACTCGAAAGGGGGCTGCCACACGATTTTGTGCAACAACCCCCTTCGCATTTCGTCAATTATTGTGCAGACAAAAACTCGTTGAGCTTTGCAACAAGCGCGTCTGCGTCGGTGCCGTGTACCATGCAGGCGTCAGCGATAGACTCGCCGCGCGCGGAGGGGCAGCCAAGGCAGTGCATGCCGATCTCCAGGAAATATTTTGCGGTACCGGGATTAAAATCCAGCACGTCGCCGATAATGCTTTCTTTGGTTACAGTCATCTTATTTTCCTCCCATATTTGTTACTGTTCTTATTATACCCCCTTTTTCTCGCTTTGTCAATAAAAAACGCCCGATTTTTCTGTGCAAAATCAATTCTTCGCAAAAGCCCCTCTCCCCACTTGTTTTCCGGGAAAATTTATGCTATAATAAAGTATAGAGTGGCGAAAGCACGGCAAAATAAACTATTATGATCTTCACGCGCGGGCACGCCCCGCGGAAAGGAGCTTTTATGAATATTACATTGTACGGATCCGCAAGCGACAAGATCGACCGCGCGTATATCGACGGTGTGGAGGAGCTGGGTCGCGCCATGGCACAGCGCGGACACACCATGGTCTTTGGCGCAGGCTCAACGGGCCTGATGGGCGCCGCCGCGCGTGGCATGTACTCCGCGGGTGGGCACATCATCGGCGTTACCCCCCATTTCATGCACGAAATGGAGCCCGTCAGCGACCTTTGCACCGAGCTGATCGCCACGGAAACCATGGCGGAGCGCAAAACGATCATGGAGGATAAGGCAGATGCCTTTATCATCACCCCCGGCGGCCTTGGCACGCTTGACGAGTTTTTCCAGATCCTCACCCTCAAGATCCTCAACCGTCAGGATAAGCCGATCGTGCTTTACAACATCAACGGCTTTTGGGACAGCTTGCTCGGCGTGATCGGTGCGGATATTCTGAAGGGCTTTATCTCCCCCGAGGTCGCAAACGACTTCCACATTTGCGAAACGCCCGAATCTGCGTTTAAAATTATCGAGGGCAAATAACTCCCCCCTGCAAGAGCGCGACGGATTTCCGTCCGCTCTTGTTTTTTTATTTTTATATTGACAAAAACCGCCTTATCTATTATAATAGAATATATTATTATGTTAAATTGGCTTTGTGCGGCTTGAACACGGCAAACGGTAAAGGGGTATCATGAAGAAATCACAAAAGAAGCAGCTATTAAACGTCTTATTCGTCGTTTTACTGGCGGTGTTGACGATCGTTTTGGTCATCCAAACCAACAAGGATCTGAAAATTGAATCGGTCGGCGCTTTTTTTGCGGAGTGCAACCCTTGGTTTTTGGTGTGCGCCTTCCTTTGTATGCTCGCGTTCATGTTTTTTGAGGGGCTTGCGCTGCACCTCATTTTAAAGCGCTTCGGGCATAAGCCAAGGCTGCGCGCCTCGCTTGCATACTCCGCCTCGGACATTTACTACTCGAACATCACCCCCTCTGCCACGGGCGGTCAGCCCGCCTCGGCGTTTTACATGATCAGGGACGGCATCTCGGGCGGTGCCTCCTGCTTTGCCCTTGTTTTCAATCTGGTCTGCTACACCGCGGCGATCCTGATTGTCGGCGCAGTCGCGCTGATCACGCATTTCTCCGCCTTCCTGCAATTCTCCGTCGGTGTCAAGGTGCTGATCATCGTCGGTCTTATCATGCAGATCTCACTGCTCATCTTTTTCATCTCCTGCATGATCTTTCACGGCGCGGTGCTGCGCGTGGGCAATTTCTTTATCCACCTGCTCGCCAAAATGAAGATCGTCAAGCGCGAGGAGCGCTGGCGTGACAAAATGACGGGCGTTATCGAGAAATACCGCGACTCCTACGAGCACATCAAGACAAACAAGCTGCTCATGCTTGAGGTACTTATTTGCAACGTCATTCAGCGCGCCGCGCTGATCCTCGTCACGGTCTTTGTGTGTGCCGCCGCCACCGACTGCAACGCTTTTGAGGTCTTTTGTCTGCAAGCCATGGTGGTGCTCGGCTACAACTGCATGCCGCTGCCCGGTGGGTCGGGTGCGTTTGAGTTCCTCTACCTCAACATTTACGAGCACGCCTTCCCCTCCTCGGATTTCATTCTCATTTCCATGCTGGCGTCGCGCGCCATTGCCTACTACGGCTCCATGATCGTGTGCGGTCTTCACACCATGATCTATCACGTATCTCATAAGCAATCCCCCGTCACCGAAGTAATTTCAACCAACAACGGCACCGTTGCCGATGAAAACAACGTGAAAGGAAACTGACCATGAAACAACACAAACAACTGCTTGTTGGCTATTACCACTACGGCGTCATTCTCACCTACCTCTCTGTTGCCGCCGCCATCGTTGGCATCTGCTTCTCGGTAGGAGGAAACAAGGATAACATGCCCTGGGTCGGCGTGATCTGCCTGATCGTTTCGGGTCTTTGCGACGCGTTTGACGGACTTGTTGCAAGCACCCGTAAAAACCGTACCCGTGAGGACAAAATGTTCGGCGGCAGAATCGACTCCTTGAGCGATCTTCTCGCATTCGGCGTTGCGCCCGCTATGATCGGCTTCGGCATGGGCATCAACAACTGGTTCTACATTCCCGCATACGCGTTCTTCGTGCTCTGCGCGCTCATTCGCCTTGCTTACTTTGACGTTACCGAGATCATTCGCGCCGAGGACCCCAACTGCGGCAAGCGCGACCATTACATCGGCATGCCCGTTACCTCCGTTGCCTTCGGACTTCCCGTGGTCTATCTGATCGCTACGATCTTCGCACCCAACTCCGTTACTTGCGACGCCATTATGATCGGCGGCTACCTTGCCATGGGTATTTTGATGATCTCCCGCTTTAAAACCAAAAAGTTCGGGCCCAAGGGCATTTGCATCGCATTTGGCATTCTGGCGGTCATTCTCGCCGCCCTGATCGTGATCCACATTGCCGTGCTGGATGCTACGATGCTGAACACCTGGCACACCTTAAAGCCATGAGAAGGATCATTCCAAAGGAGGACGTCGCCCCCGGCAAGTTCCTTCGCTTTTGCTATCACACCAAGGCAGGCGAGCTCTTCCTGCGCGCGGCAACCTGCCGCACCGTTTCAAAGGTTGCGGGCGCCTTCCTTGACAGTGGGCTTTCCCGTCCCATTATCGACGGCTATGCCGAGCGTAACGGCATTGATATGACGCAGTTCGAAGAGGGTCCATTCCCCTCCTTCAACGCCTTTTTCACCAGACGCGTGAAGCCCGAGCTTCGCCCCGTTGACACCGACGAAAACGCCTTTATCTCCCCCTGCGACGCCAAGCTCTCGCTTTACCGGATCGACGAGCAAGGCACCTTTGACATCAAGGGCTTTTCCTATACCACAGAGCGCCTTGTCAGGAGCGAGCGCCTTGCCGAGTTTTACCGCGGCGGCTACTGCGTCGTGCTGCGCCTCTCGGTTGACGATTACCACCGTTATATCTACCTTGACAACTGCCTGCCCGGCAAGGAGCGCTTCATCAAGGGCAAGCTGCACACCGTCCAGCCCGTGGCGCTTGAATCACGCCGCGTCTTTACCGAAAACTGCCGTGCCTGCACCATTTTGCGCACCGAAAATTTCGGCAAGGTCACACAGGTCGAGGTCGGCGCACTGATGGTCGGCAGGATCGTTAACAACAAGGTACAGGGACCGGTCCTGCGCGGTGATGAAAAGGGACGCTTTGAATTTGGCGGCTCGACGATCGTGCTTTTGGTTGAAAAGAACAAGGTCGCCTTTGACGAGGAATTTTTCGAGAACACCCAAAACGACGCGGAGACCGTGGTTCGTTGCGGCGAGCGCATCGGCACTAAAATAAAATAATAATAACGGCGGTCAACACAACGAGAAATGTTCTTAGCGAAAAAATTATCTAACAGCCGGTAGGGGCGAACTGTGTTCGCCCGCGGGCGTTCAAAAAACGCCCCTACGGATAAGCAAAATTTAATACGCAGTAAACAATTAATTAACCCCGACAGATTTCAAACAATGAAAACCTGTCGGGGTTTGCTTATTCATTTTCAGAATTAAATAAATACATATCAATATCTATTTGTGTTCTTGTGGCATGACAAAAATCAATTACATCAAGAGGCGGCGCAAGACAAGGATTGATATCATCAACATGAATGGAAGGCACAATCTCCAAAAAGAACTCAACATCATTTTCTTCTCTAATTTGATTTAGTATGGCAATCTTATCAAGTAACATAGAAATTGTTTTTCTCATTTGATTTTCTACATACACATCATATTCCGCACATCTACCAATTTCCCAATTGGCAAATTCGTACTTTGTACCATTACGTCGCACATCACCAATTTTCCAACTCTTTTCAGGTGTAAGGTTCAGTAACGCAGAAACATCGTCAGGATTGAAATTTCCAACAATCCTGAAATATGTATAGCAACTATTTCTGGTATTCATACAATCCTCCGTAAATGTTTTGATTCATCGCCAGTTTCGCCTTTATATTACAAAGGCATAGGGCAAAGCCCATACCCCTTTAGAGATGTACGAGCGCATCCATAGGCTCCCTCCCGGAGCGAGCTCCCGACGAAGTCGGGTGAGGGAGAGCGCGTTACAATGAAGTTAGTACAAACCTAAAGTTACGCAGGCTCCTTCCGTCACGCTAAGCGTGCCACCTCCCTCTCGGAGGGAGGCTTTTCGTTAGTTCCATTATAACACAAATCGGCAGAGGAAACAATCACTCTGCCGAAATTTTGTGCCTTCAAATTCTCCGTTAAGGACAACAGAGAAATTGCGTTGACCGCTTTTTTTACATCATTGCCGCATTTAATTCCTCACGGAAGGCAAGCAGCTGCTCGGGGCTTTCCACCTTTGTATACATGCTGATCTCACCGAAGTGGCGCTCGATCAGCTCGCGCGCAAACGCGGCGCCGCGCTTTTTCTCAAGTGCCGTGAGGGCACGCACGTCAAGCAGCGCCTCGCCAAAGACCTTTTGGCGCGTTGACTGTATCGCCGTGCCGTTCGTTGCGGGATAGACAAAGTAGCAAGTGCCCGCGTGGTTATTGTAGCCGCAAGGGTCGATCTTGGGGTCGAAAAGACCTTGGCTCATCAAGTTGTAATAATAATTATAGCCCCAATGCAAAAAGCCCTTAATGCCGTGATAATACATCTCAATGCCAATGAGGCGGTTGACCTCGGGACGGTTGATGATCAGGCGGTTGCTGAGCCCGTTCGACGTTTCTCCGCCCGTGTAGTAGCACCAAAAGCTCTTACATTTGCCGTAAAACTCGTGCACATGGTCGGTGCGCACGATCGGCGTTTTCACGTAACCCTTTTTGTAGAAGAGATAGTCGGAGAGCGCGTCGCCGCACAAATACCCATCAAGCATATCGCCAACCGCTTTTACTGCCGCCGCAAAGGTTTTCTCGTGGCGCTCGCGCGGCTCGTCGGAGATGTGGAAGAGCACTCTTTTGCTAAGCCCCTCCTCCTTTAAAAACGCGAGCATTGCGGGGATATACGCCTTAAGAAAAGCGCGGTAGCGCTTGCCGCAGGCGGGCGTGTGCCAGCCAAGGTATTCCTCGGTCTTGCCGTCCCTTTCCACCTCAATGGAGGGTGCCGCCTCGGCGCCCCACTGCGTGAAGAAATGGGAATGCTCAAAATATTTGATGCCCGCCGCGCGCGCCGTGTCGATAAAGCGCTTCGCGAGCGAAAAATCAAAGGTATATTTACCGCCCTCGAGCTTCACCTTCACCAGCTGCGCGTTCATGCGGCGCATGCCGATGGGGGTGTCAAGCGCGGGGGTAAAGAAGGGCGTGAGGATCATGTTCATGCCGTTTTGCGCCGCCTTTTTCATAAAGTCAAAGGCGATCTCAAAGAAGCGGTCGGAGTAGATCGGCACGCCGTAAATGTCGGCAAGGCAGTCGGCGTGGAACCAATTCGTGTAATAAAGCCTTTGCGCGGGTAAGCGCGCGGGCACGATCTTCACGGTCAGGGTGTCGCTTGAAAGCCGCTCGTTCGTTTCCACGCTGTAAAACTCGACCGTGACGGGATACTCTCCCGCCTTTACCGTGCGCCCCGCCTCGTTCACTGTCAGCCAGCACGCCTGCCAGCTATCCTTCGTCGCGATCTGCTGCTGACGCTCGCCGATCTCATAATAGCGTATTCTCGTTTTCGAGCCGCAATAAGACACCTTCGCGTTGAGGGTCTTGGGCAGGAGCATATCGGGATAAAGACCCGCTTGCGCCTCCTCATTCGGCACGGCGCCCGTCGCGTGCAAGACGGGCACGTATCCCACGTAGTAGGGTGTGATCTTCAAATCGGAGTACACGCGCATATATACGCACTCCTTGAGCGCATCCGCAGATTTAAAAGCCACCTGGAAGGAAAGCGGCTCGTTTTGAAAGGCGGAAAGCGCCGCGAGGGGCGCGCCGCAATCGGGCGCATCGGGAAAGACGCGGTGCAAGGAGCTCAGCAATTTCGTTTGTAGCATAAAATAATCCTCCTTTGGGGAACTATCTTTATTATAATGCTTGTTTGCAACAAAATCAATAGCACAAAGCTGCTGAATAATAGCATTTTTTACAGGCAAACAAAAAAGAGGCGTGCCATGCACGCCTCTTTTGGGGAGCTGAAATTAGATCTCAGCAAAGTACTTGATGGTGCGAACCATCTGGCTGGTGTAGGAGTTCTCGTTGTCGTACCAAGAAACAACCTGTACCTGGTAGGTGTTGTCGTCGATCTTGGAAACCATGGTCTGGGTAGCGTCAAACAGAGAACCGTAGCGCATGCCGATGATATCGGAGGAAACGATCTCCTCCTCGTTGTAGCCGTAGGACTCGGTAGCAGCAGCCTTCATAGCAGCGTTGATGCCGTCCTTGGTTACGTTCTCGCCCTTTACGACAGCCACGAGAATGGTGGTGGAGCCGGTGCAGGTGGGAACGCGCTGAGCGGAGCCGATGAGCTTGCCGTTCAGCTCGGGGATAACAAGACCGATTGCCTTAGCGGCACCGGTGGAGTTGGGAACGATGTTCTGTGCGCCTGCACGTGCACGGCGAAGGTCGCCCTTGCGCTGAGGACCGTCAAGGATCATCTGGTCACCGGTGTAAGCGTGAACGGTGGTCATGATGCCGGACTGGATTGCAGCGTAGTCGTTAAGAGCCTTAGCCATGGGAGCAAGGCAGTTGGTGGTGCAGGATGCAGCGGAAATAACCTGATCCTCAGCGGTGAGGGTGTTGTGGTTTACGTTGTAAACGATGGTCTTGAGGTCGTTGCCTGCGGGAGCAGAGATAACAACCTTCTTAGCGCCTGCCTGAATGTGAGCCATGGACTTCTCCTTAGAGGTGTAGAAGCCGGTGCACTCAAGAACAACGTCAACGTCAAGCTTACCCCAAGGGCAGTCAGCTGCGTTCTTCTCAGCGTAGATCATGATCTCCTTACCGTCAACGATGATGGAATTCTCGGTAGCGGCAACGGTGTGAGTGTTCTCACCCATCTTACCGCAGAAAGAACCCTGCGCGGTGTCGTACTTGAGAAGGTGAGCAAGCATTGCGGGGCTGGTCAGGTCATTGATCGCAACCACCTCGTAGCCCTCTGCGCCGAACATCTGACGGAACGCAAGACGACCGATACGGCCAAAGCCGTTAATAGCAACTTTTACAGCCATTGTAAAAATCCTCCGTTTTTTATATTTTATTTTTTAGGTAACCCATTTGGAACCATCTTACATTTTACCCTATTTTTAGGAAATTGACAAGGGCTTTGTTAAAAATTCATCATTTTTTTGCAATTTGCCAATTTCTGCGGTTTGGTAAGAACCGATTTTGTTTATTTTTGCCTTATTTCTCGAAGAAAGCGCGCACACGCGCAAGCTTTTCGCTCGCCTCTTCCTTATCCTTTGCCGCAATGCAGTAATAATATTTGCATTTTGGCTCGGTGCCGCTCGGGCGCACCGCAACGAAGCTGCCGTCCGACAAGAGATAACGCAGGACGTTTGAGGGTGGGAAGCCCTCGCTCTGCATTTCCCTTCCAAGATAGTCCTCAATGCGCACCACCGAAAAGCCCGCTACCTCTCTTGGAGGCTCGCGGCGCAGGCTCTCAAGGAGCGACGCGATCTTCGCGATGCCCGACGAGCCCTTGTGAACAACGCTGAATTGCGTATCAAGGAAGAAGCCGTGCTCCCTATATAAGTCCTCCAGCACGTCAACGAGCGTTTTGCCCTGCGACTTGTAATACGCCGCCGCCTCGCAAAGCATGAGCGACGCCTGCACGCCGTCCTTGTCGCGCGCAAAATCGGAAATCAGACACCCGTAGCTCTCCTCATAGCCGAACACGTAGCTGCCGCACAGGGCACCGCTCTCAAGCGCATGGATCTTATCACCGATAAACTTAAAGCCCGTGAGGGTCTTTTCAACGCGCACGCCCCATTTTTTCGCCACCGCGTCACCAAGCGTTGAGGTCACCACGGTATTGAACATCACGGCATCCTCGGGCAGCGCGCCTCGCTCGCTTCTCGTTGACAAAATATACTCAAGCAAGAGCGCACCCGACTGGTTTCCGGAGAGCAGCACGTAATCCTCGCCCGACTTTACCGCCACGCCCAGTCGATCGCAATCGGGATCGGTCGTGATCGCAATATCGGCATTTTCCCTTCTGGCGTACGCCAGCGCCATGTCAAACGCCACGCGCACCTCGGGATTCGGATTTTCCGTCGCGCTGAACTCGGGGTCGGGCGGACATTGCTCCGCCACGGGTATCACGCGGTAGCCCGCGCGTGTCAGCACCTCGCGAACGGGAATATTGCCCGTACCGTGTTGGGGGGAATAAACGACTGTTAACCCCTCATCACTCACCTCGGGCGAGAGACGAATGCCAAGCACCGCCTCGTAATATTGCTCGTCAAGCGAGGGGGGTAGCACCGTCATCAAATCGCCTGCCTCCTCCTTCGTCAGCGAACGAACGCTAAGCGGGTCCTCGACCGCGCTGATCTCATCGGTCAGTGCGTCGGACAGGTGCGGCACCAGCTGACAGCCGTGCTCGTCGTAGACCTTGTAGCCGTTATATTCGGGTGGGTTGTGCGACGCCGTGATCATCACGCCGCCGACCGCGCCAAGCTCGCGAACGGCAAAGGAAAGCATCGGCGTCGGGCGGAGCGCATCAAACAAAAAGGCACGTATCCCCTCGGCGGCAAGCACGCCTGCGGTCTCCATACAAAACTCACGGCTCATGCGCCTGTTATCGTGCGCAACGACCACGCCTCTTTTTGCCGCCTCGCTGCCGAAGCGCTTTTTCAAATATTTTGCAAGTCCAAGCGACACCTTGCGAATGGTGTAACGGTTCATGCGATTGGTCCCCATGCCGATGACATCGCGAATGCCACCCGTTCCAAAGGAAAGGTTGCGATAAAAGCGATCATGGATCTCCTGATCATCCCCCGCGATTGCTTGCAGCTCGGCGCTCGCCGTGGGGTCATCCCCCAGCCGCGCGACCCATTCCATGTATAATTTCTTACTTTCCATACCAAGACCTCCCGCGTTACCGCACTAATATTTATATTATATCATAATAAATGAAATAAACTCAATTATTATTATTAATTTTTTGTAAAATATTGAAATATTCTCACCGCACAAAATATATCTTTGCGCCCTTCCCCACTTGACAAGGCGAAAAAATTCACCTATAATATATAGTTAGTATATATTTTCCGCTTGAAAGGATATTTGATATGGCAAAGGAAAAGAAATTAGTAGAGCAGATCACCTCCATGGAGGTCGATTTTGCACAGTGGTATACCGACGTCGTGAAAAAAGCAGAGCTGATGGATTATTCCAGCGTCAAGGGCTGCATGATCCTGCGCCCCTACGGCTACGCCATCTGGGAAAACATTCAAAGAGAGCTTGACACGCGCTTCAAGAAAACGGGGCACGAAAACGTGTATATGCCCATGTTCATTCCCGAGAGCCTTCTCACCAAGGAGAAGGATCACGTCGAGGGCTTTGCGCCCGAGTGCGCGTGGGTGACGTTCGGCGGCGAGAATAAGCTCTCGGAGCGCCTTGCCGTGCGCCCCACCTCCGAAACGCTGTTCTGCGAGCACTTCCGCAACGTCATTCAGTCCTACCGCGATCTGCCCAAGCTCTACAATCAGTGGTGCTCGGTCGTGCGTTGGGAGAAGACCACGCGCCCGTTCCTCAGAACCTCCGAGTTTTTGTGGCAGGAGGGTCACACCATGCACGAAACCAAGGAGGAGGCACAGGCAGAAACACTGCAAATGCTCGGCGTTTACGAGGATTTCTACCTCAATGCCCTTGCAATTCCCGCCATCACGGGTCAGAAGACCGACAAGGAAAAGTTTGCGGGTGCGGAGGCTACCTATACCATTGAGCCGATGATGCACAACGGCGTGGCACTCCAGGGTGGCACCTCCCACTTCTTCGGTGACGGCTTCGCCAAGGCGTTTGACATCACCTTTACCGCACGCGACAATACCGTAAAGCATCCTTTCCAGACCTCTTGGGGCGTGTCCACGCGCTCGATCGGCGCCATCATCATGACGCACGGTGACGACAACGGTCTGATCTTGCCCCCTGCCGTCGCGCCCATTCAGGTCGTCGTCATTCCCGTTGCCCAGCACAAGGAGGGCGTGCTTGACAAGGCAAACGAGATCAAGAACCGCCTCGCAAGCACTCTGCGTGTGAAGCTTGACGACAGCGATCAGTCCACGGGCTGGAAGTTCAGCCAATATGAGATGAAGGGCGTGCCCGTACGCCTTGAGATCGGCCCGAAGGATATTGAAAACAACTCCTGCGTGCTGGTCAGCCGCGTCACGCGCGAGAAGAAGTTCGTGTCGCTTGACAACGTCGAGGCGGAGGTTGCCGCCATGCTCGCACAGGTACACGAGGAGCTCGTTCAGCGCGCAAGAGCAAACCTTGCCGAAAAAACGCATATCGCCACCACGCTTGAGGAATTCCTTGACACAGCAGAAAACAAGCCCGGCTACATCAAGGCGATGTGGTGCGGCGACGTTACCTGCGAGGAGATGCTCAAGGAAAAGACCGGCGGTGTCAAATCCCGTTGCATCCCCTTCACTGAGGAAAAGCTTTCCGATAAGTGCGTGTGCTGCGGCAAGCCGGCGAAGCATATGGTCGTCTGGGGCAGACAATATTAATTGGGCTGTTTATTTTGCGCAGACCAAAAACACACTTTTAAGCACAACTTAAATAACCGCTTTCCTTTATCCTTTTGGGGTAAGGGAGAGCGGTTTCGCTTTTTAAAATCATTTGAGGTAGAAATTCGTGCCGAATTTCAATCAATGTGTGTTTTTTAGCCGTGCTCTCGGCACTCAATGTATTAAATACATTTCTCGTGCCGAGATCACTGCTTCTGCATCAAACTAAACAGCCCTCCTTTATGGTTGCGGATTTGCGCAGACCAAAAACACACACGAATTACCTGCTTTTAACAACTGCTTTCGCTTAACCTCT
>JAZOSR010000034.1:0-15732 GCA_045657225.1 Eubacteriales bacterium
AAAAATGAAATTCGGTACGAATTTCTACCTCAAATCATTTTAAAAAGCGAAACCGCTCTCACTTGCCACCAAAAGATGGAGTGAAAGCGGTTATATTGTTATTGATTTGCGTGTGTGTTTTTGTTCTGCGCGAAGCACGCGTGTCCTTAGATTTCCTCGACCTTGATCATGTTCGTATTACCCGACTGACCGTTGGTAATACCGCCCGTGATGATGATCTTGTCACCGTCCTTTAGCTTAAACGTGTTGGTGGCAAGCTTCTTTGCCGTGTAGAACAGCACCTCGGAGGAGGTGAATTCCTCGCACATGACGGGGGTAACGCCCCAGGAGAGCGCCAGCTTGCGCCAGCTCTTTTCGTTGGTGGTGATGCCGAGAATGTCAACGGGGGAGCGGAAGCGCGAGATCATACGCGCGGTCATGCCCGAGATGGAGCAGATCGCCATTGCCTTTGCCTCAATATCGATCGACATGCCGCACGTGGCGTGCGAGATGGCGTCAAGCGTGTTGTGGATCTTAAACTCGGAGGTAAGGAAGAGCTTTTTGTAGTCGATGTTCTGCTCGGTCGTTTCGCAGATCTTCGACATGGTTTCCGCCGCCTTTACGGGATATTTGCCTGCGGCAGTTTCCGCGGAGAGCATGACGGCGCTGGTGCCGTCGTAAACGGCGTTGGCAACGTCCGAGATCTCGGCACGGGTGGGACGGGGGTTATAGATCATCGATTCGAGCATTTCGGTAGCGGTAATCACGCGCTTGCCGAGCATACGGCACTTGGTGATCAGCTTTTTCTGAATGCCGGGGAGCTTTTCAAAGGGGATCTCGACGCCCATGTCGCCGCGACCGATCATGATGCCCTCGCAAAGCTCGGAGATCTCCTCGATGTTGTCAACGCCCGATTGGTTTTCGATCTTGGCAATGATACCGATGTTGTCGGCATCGTGCGTGGCGAGAAATTCGTGCACGTCAACAAGGTCCTGCTTGGTAGAAACGAAGGAGCAGGCAATATAGTCAACGTTGTGCTTTACGCCAAAAAGAAGGTCCTTTTTATCCTGCTCGGAGAGGAACGCCTGCTTTAAGACCTTGCCGGGGAAGCTCATGCTCTTTCTGCTTTTGAGCTCGCCGCCGATCACCACGCGGCAGATGATGCGCGGTGCTTCGATCTTTTCAACCTTGAAGGTCAAAAGTCCGTTATTTAACAGGATCGTGTCGCCGACCTCAAGATCGTAGGGGAGGTTTGCGTAGGTGACAGAAACGATATGCTCGTCCCCCTCCACATTCTCGGTGGTGAAGGTAAAGGTGTCACCGTCGTTTAGCATCACGCCTCCGTTCTTGAAGGTCTTGATGCGGTATTCGGGTCCCTTGGTGTCAAGCATGATGGCAATGGGAAGCTTCAGCTTTTCGCGCACGCGCTTGATGGTGTTGATCTTTTTCTCGTGATCCTCGTGTGAGCCGTGCGAAAAATTAAGGCGCGCGACGTTCATGCCCGCAAGGCAAAGCTTTTCGATGATCTCCTCGCTCTCGCTGGCGGGACCGATGGTGCAGACGATCTTTGTTTTTCTCATGATGGTACCTCCTGATTCGTCGAAATGAAAAATCAAATTTATTATAGCACAAATACGCGAAAAAAACAAGGGAGAGGCAAAAAAATATAAATTTATATTTTTAAAAAAGTTTGCTCGCGGGAGGTATACTTGACAAGTGTTGATGTAAAAGATATAATAAATAAGTAATAGCAAAAGGAAAGGATACGGAGCATGGATGCGAGAGCTCTTTTGATACGAAAAAACGAACAGGGCAAGTGTGCCCCCACCAGGCTTTTGATGTGCGCGGTCGTGGCAGTCGTGCTGGCAGTTCTCTCGGGCGTGCTGGTAACGCGCGGTCTTTCCCCCGCGGAGGGCTGGTACTCCTATTACGCATACCAAATTAACGAGCAGGGCGCTGTGCCCTACGTGGACTTTGAATTGCTGTTCCCGCCGCTTTATACCTATCTGATCGCCGCCTTTACGAGTGTTTTTGGGTATAGCATTATCGCGCTGCGCGTGTTTGGCGTTTTGATCTTTGCCGCCACGGGCGTGTTTGCCGCGCTGCTTCTTGAAAAGCTGACGGACAATACGTGGTTTGGTATGGTCGGCGCTTTTGTCGTCCTTTCGATGCTGCAAAGCGAGGTCGTGCAGGTCTTTTACGACTATATTCGCTTAATGGACCTCCACGTTTACGCCTCGGCTTACTTCTTTATGCGCTTTTTCGCGCGGCTTGACAAGGGTGAGGTGAGGAAGGGTTGGTTTGACCTTGATATTTTCCTTGGCTCGCTTTTTGCCGTGCTTGCCAGCATGTACAAGCAGAGCAGTGGACTCATCTTCCTCTTGTTTTGCTATATGGTGCTTGCCTTTTTGCTGATCATCCTGCCCCATAAGCGCCTGTTTGCCTGCCACCTTGCCGTTTCGGTTGGCGTTGGCGTTTTGCTTTACGGTGTGATGTTCCTTTTCCTTTACGCACAGGGGTCGCTCTCACAGTATTTTTACTACAATTTCAAGGCGTCGGTTTCGGCGAAGGGCGGCAGTATTTTTGCCATGCTCTTTGGTTGGATCGGGCGCGACACGCTCCCCTTTATCGTCGGCGCGCTCGGCGCGCTCGCAATACTCGCGGGCATTTGGTGGCTTGCGCGCTTTGTGAAGGAGAGGGGCGGGGAGGTCATTGATTATTCGCGCCGCGCAAAGACGATCTTTGCCGTCGCTTCGCTTGCGCTTGTCGCTTTGATCGCCGTTTTGGTGGGCGTTTTCTACGAGCAGCTGCAATACGTTTTCTTCCCCCTGCCGCAGCTGATGGCGGTTTTGATGGTTGCCGTTTTTCTCTTTGCCGCAATGGGCTTTGCTTATATTTTTAAATGGAAATGGATACCCGTTGACCAACGTGCGTGGCACCGCTACTTCTTTATGGCGGGGACGGTGGCGATCCTCGGTCTTGCCGTATGCACGTCGGGCGGTGTTTCCGAAAGTCAGCTGGCGCTTGGCTACGCACTGATAGCGGCGCTTGTGTTGCCGTATCTGCGCTTTTCAAAGGGTCAGCTTGCCGCAGGCGTGCTTGCCGTCCTGATGCTCATACAGGGTAGCGTTGCGTGGAGCCGCAAGTACGTGCGCATTTACGCGTGGTGGGGGCTTCGCATTGATACCATTGCCGAGCAGACCGAAACGCTTGATGCGCCGCTCCTTGCGGGGATCAAGACCGACACGCGCTACGCCGCCATGTATAACGGCGTTTACCAAGCGGCGCTCACGCACACGACAAAGGACGATCCGATCTTCGTCTTCCCGCACATGCCCATTCTTTATCTTGTCACCGACCGCGACCGCGCGACAAGCACCGCCATTCAGTGGTTTGACGTATCGACCGATGCCGCCGTGCTTGCCGATATTGAAAGGCTCCGCGAGGCACCGCCCAAAATGATGGTGCTCTCAAGCGTTCCCGATCACGCGGTTGAATCGCACGAGCGCGCCTTCCGCGGCGGTAAGGAAAGCGGTCTTGGCGCTATGCGCAGGTTCCTCGCGGATTTTGTGGAGGAGAAGGGCTATACCCAGCTTGGTGAATATGAGCTTTGCGACGGCTATACCGTGACGGTGTGGCTGCTGCAATAAGACAATGGATGCTTGAAAGGAGTTCAAATGACACAGTACGTTGCGTTAATTCCTGCGTATGAGCCGGATGAAGCGTTGCTTTCACTTTTGCCGGAGCTGAAGAGCGCCGGCTTTGAGATCGTGATAGTGGACGATGGCAGCGGTGAGGCATATACCTCGCTGTTTGCCACCGCCGCGACCTTTGGCGAGGTGATCTCTTACGTGCCGAACAGAGGAAAGGGCCATGCGTTAAAGACGGGACTTTCCTATATCAAGAATACCTACCCCGAGGATAGCGTGGTGGTAACGGTCGATGCCGACGGACAGCATAAGGTGGCGGATGCGGTAAAGCTCTGCGAGCGCGTTTTGGAGGACCCGCTTGCGCTTTGGCTTGGCAGCAGGCGCCTCGCGGGGAAAATTCCGCTTCGCAGTCGGTTTGGAAATTCCGTGACACGCTTCGTTTACCGCATCTCGACCGGCTTGCGGGTCCACGATACGCAAACGGGTCTGCGCGCCTTTCGCGCCGACATGATCCCCGAGATGCTTCAGATTGAGGGCGATCGCTATGAATATGAAATGCGGGTTTTGCTTGAGTTTGCGAGAAAAAAGACGAGGATCTCTGAAATGGAGATCGAAACGATCTATTTGAACGATAACGCAAGCTCGCACTTTAATCCTTTAAGGGATTCTCTGCGTATTTACAAGGAGATCCTCAAATATTCCGCCGCCTCGCTGCTTTCGTTTTTGCTTGATTACGGACTGTATGTGCTGTTTTTCTTCCTGACGGATCGCACGGTCCTGTCAAACGTGATCGCGCGCGTGTTCAGCGGCACGTTCAATTTTTCCGTGAACAGAAAATTTGTCTTTGAGAGCAAGGGCAGCATCTGGAGATCGGCGCTCGGATACATATTGCTCGCCATGTTCGTTTTGGCGGGTAACAGCGCGGTTCTTTGGCTGTTGTCAGACGTTTGGCAAATTCACGCACTTGTCGCGAAGATCATAACCGAGGTGGCATTTTTTACTCTTAGCTTCACGGTGCAGCATTTTTTGGTTTTTAAAAAGCACGGTGGGAAGGGGAGCGCGGTTTGAAAAAATATTTATTTGGTATCATATACGGTGTCATTTTGGTGGCGTTTTCCGTGTATGCGGTGCTCGATACCTTTGTGATCATGCGTGTGTACGGCGAGGCTCCGCCTGCGGCAAGCACGCCGGGAAAGCGCCCTGAAAACGCGGTCGTGACGGAAAACTCCTACGTTGACGAGAATCTTTCGGTCGTGATGACGCAATACAGGCTCTATGACACGGATATTTACGTTGCCGACGTGAAGGTGAATTCCGCCGAGTATTTGAAGACCGCACTGGCGTGCGGCGTGTACGGCAAGCACATCACGCAGGTCACCTCGCAAATGGCAACCGAGCGCGACGCGATCTTTGCCGTGAACGGTGATTATTACGGCGCGCGTGACGTCGGATACGTGATCAGAAACGGTGTGCTTTACCGCGAGGCGGGCGACGCGAGCCGCGAGGATCTTGTTGTCTACAAGGACGGTACGTTCGGGATCGTGAAGGAGCGTGAGATCTCCGCCGCGCAGCTGCTGGAGGCGGGGGCGTGGCACGTGTTTTCCTTTGGCCCTGCCCTGATACATAACGGTGCGCTCTCGGTCGATGAGAACTCCAAGGTGGATCTTGAATTGACCAGCAATCCGCGCACTGCGATCGGCGTGATCGACGAGCTGCACTACGTGTTCGTTACCTCCGACGGCAGAACTGCGCAAAGTCGGGGACTGTCGCTGTTTGAATTGGCAAGCTTTATGCAAACGCTTGGTGCTGTGACCGCGTATAATCTTGACGGCGGCGGGTCTGCTACAATGTGGTTTTGCGGCAGAGTGGTCAACCGCCCCACGTGGAAGGATGAAAAGATAGAGGAAAGGGCGGTGAGCGACATTGTATATATCGGATACTGATACGATCCGCAAAAAAGCGAAGCGGACCGCTATCATCTACGTTTGCGTGAGCCTTTTTTGCGCCGTGTTTGGCATTGTTTACGAATGCTTTGGAAACGGCATTTACAGCTTTTTTATGCTCGGTGCCTTCGTTTTCCCGTTGGCGCTTGGCTTTTTGCCGTTCCTTTTGTGCTTCCTTGCTTGTCCTCCCGTGTACCCCGACACCTTCCCGAGAACCGTTTGGCATAGCGCAGTGGCGACGCTCACGGTCGGCAGCTTTTATAAGGGTGCCCTTGTGATATACGGCACCGACAACCATTGGACTCTTGTTTATTGGATCGCCGCCGGTGTGTTGGCAATGCTTGCGATCCTGCTGTTTGCCGTGTCGGTTTTGCGCGGAAAACACAAGAAATCATCTACTTAATTTATCATTTATATTATATCGTACAAAAAGCGCAAAGGGTATTGACAAAGTGCGTTGTTTGTGATATGATATATTATGCTTTAACGCGGTAAAGTGATAAAGCAAAAAACAAAAAAATATGGAGAAATTGACATGAAAAAAATTCTTGCACTCACATTGGCACTTCTGATGGTCGCATTTGCGCTGGTTTCCTGCAGCAAATACGAGCCCAAGTTCGGCAAATCCTTCACGCCCATCAACTCCCAGCTTGACGTTTTGCTGCAGCTGAACGCCGAGTCGATCGACGTTGGCGTTATGGACAGCGTTATGGCCGGCTACTACATGAGCACCGATACCGAGTATTCGAACAACCTCATGATCGTTGAGGGTCTTGTGCTTGCGACCGAGCAGTACGGCATTGCCGCACGCAAGGGCAGCGGCTTCGCAAAGAAGATCAACGAGGCGCTGATCGCGCTTGCCAAGGACGGCACTGTGAACACCATTGCCGAGAAGTACGGTCTTGCTTCCGAGATCTGCATCGACCAGAACGCGACCGTTGAGGCACTGACCGACACGGAGAAGGCTGACTGGGAATACATTCAGACAAACGGCAAATTCGTCGTTGGCTACACCATTTTCGCTCCCATCGCTTATGAGGATAACAACGGCGTGCTCGTCGGCTTTGACATTGAGCTTGCAAAGGCAGTTGCCGCAAAGCTTGGTCTTGCAGAGCCCGAGTTTAAGATCATTGACTGGAACACCAAGGAAACCGAGCTCAGCAGCGGCACCATCGACTGCATCTGGAACGGTATGACCATTACCGCGGAGCGCCAGGCGAACATGGCTGTTTCCATGCCCTACATGAACAACAAGCAGGTTGCCGTGATCCGCAAGGCAGACAAGGATAAGTACAAGACCACCGCTGATATGGCTGATGCTATCGTCGGTGCAGAAGACGGCTCCGCAGGCATGGATTGCGCGATCGTTAGCAAGGAAGAAGAATAATTTATATGAGCTTTTGGCAAATCACCGCTGAGCTACTCAGCGGATTTGGCTACACACTCCTGATATTTGGCGTGACGCTCCTGGCGGCAATACCGCTCGGACTCATCATTGCGTTTGGCTCGATGTCGCGCTTTAAGCCCCTTTCGATGCTCGCGCGCGGTCTTGTGTGGGTCGTGCGCGGCACGCCCCTTATGCTGCAGATCATCGTGTTTGCATACGGTCCCGGGCTTTGGCTCGGCGTGCCGATCCGCACGCTCTCGCAGCAGCTTTTAATGGTGTGTATTGCGTTTTCCATTAACTACGCATGCTACTTTTCGGAAATTTTCCGCGGCGGCATTGAAAGCATCTCGCAGGGGCAGTATGAGGCGGGTGCCGTGCTTGGCATCACCCGTCGTCAGCTCTTCTTCCGCGTAATTTTGTTGCAGGTCACCAAGCGCATCATCCCGCCGATGTCCAACGAGATCATTACCCTCGTCAAGGATACGGCGCTGGCAAGCGTGGTGGTCCACCTTGACCTGTTTACGATCGCAAAGCAGATCGTCAATAAGGAGGTCATTTTGTGGCCGCTCTTTTACGCGGGGCTTTTCTACCTGCTCTTTAACGGCTTGCTGACGATCTTGTTTGCACGGCTTGAAAAGAAGCTTGATTATTTTAAGGTGTGATATGGCATTTTTAGAGGTAAAAAATATCAGAAAGACCTTTGGTGATAACGAGGTGCTAAGGGGTATTGATTTTACTGCCGAGCGCGGCGAGGTCGTGTCGATCATCGGCTCGTCGGGCAGCGGTAAAACCACGCTTCTTCGTTGCATCAACTTTCTTGAAACGGCAAACGAGGGCGAGATCGTCGTGAACGGCGAGGTCGTGCTTGACGACGCCGTGCGCGGAGGAAAGCTCTCCGAGGAGGAGCTGCGAAGAAGGCGCCTGAACTTTGGTCTTGTTTTTCAGTCCTTCAATCTCTTTCCGCAGTATACGGCAAAGGGGAACCTCACGCTTGCGGCAGAGCTGCAGGCAAAGGAGCGCCTCAAAAAAGAGGGGCAGCACAAAAACCGTCAGCTGGTGGCTGATACGATGCAAGCGATCTCCGATAAGGCAGATGCGGTGCTTGCGCGAATGGGACTTTCCGAAAAGGCGGATCACTACCCTTGCCAGCTTTCGGGCGGTCAGTGTCAGCGCGTGGCGATCGGCAGAGCTTTGATGCTTGACCCCGACGTTTTGTGCTTTGACGAGCCGACCTCGGCACTTGACCCGGAGCTGACGGACGAGGTGTTAAAGGTTATCAAGTCCCTCAAGGACTCCGACCGCACCATGATCATCGTCACGCACGAAATGGATTTTGCCCGCAACGTGTCGGACAAGATCATTTACATGGCGGACGGCGTGATCGAGGAGCAGGGAACGCCCGAGGAGGTCTTTGACCACCCGCAGAGCGAAAAGACAAAGGCGTTTTTGCTACGTGATAAAGAATAAATTAAAAAAGCCACGGCACGTGCCGTGGCTTTTTTGGTTTGCGCAAATGATTCAGTCCCATCAGCTGATGGTATCACCGTCAAGCGTAAACATCCGATCAACCGTTTGCTTGAGGGCAGGGTATTTTGTGAGTGTGGGATCGCGGTCGGCGAGTGCTTTGGCGGCGCCGAAGGCGGCGTTCAGGAGCCCCGTGTCGTCACAAAGCGCGGCAAGGCGGAATTTGACGCCGCCGCTTTGGCGAATGGTATCATTATCCGCGCCCGAAAGGAAGTCGCCGGGACCGCGCAGGGCAAGGTCACGTTCGGCAATCAGAAATCCGTCGTAGGTCGTGCGCATGACGGCAAGGCGCTTGGCGGCGGTGCTCTCCCCCTCAAGCGAGGTAGCCGAAACAAGCACGCAATAGGACTTGCGCTTGCCGCGCCCGACACGTCCGCGCAGCTGGTGGAGCTGGGAAAGACCAAAGCGCTCGGCGTTTTCAACGATCATAAGGGAGGCGTTCGGGACGTTCACGCCAACCTCAATGACGGTGGTGGAAACAAGGACCTGGAGCTGTCCCTCGACAAAGAGCTGCATGATGGCTTCCTTTTCCTTGCTTTTCATTGAGCCGTGCACGTAGCCGACCGAAAGCGCGGGGAGCGCGTCCTGCAGGTCTCTTGCGTACTGTACCGCCGCCTTTAAGGGCGGATCGGTTTGCGGGAGCGGCGCGTATTCACCGATCTCGGAGAGCATCACCTCGTCGCTCTCGGCGTCGCGCTCCTCCTTGGCGGGGCAAACGATATAGACCTGACCGCCCTCGTTGCAGGTTTTCTCAATAAAGGCAAGCAGGCGCTCGCGGTAGCTCTCATCCACCACAAAGGTATCAACGCGCTGTCTGCCCGCGGGCATTTCGTCAATGCGCGAGAGGTCAAGGTCGCCCCAAAGGGCAAGGGCGAGGGAGCGGGGAATGGGCGTTGCGCTCATCACGAGCATGTGCGCGTGCTCGTTTTTCTCGGAAAGCAGGGCGCGCTGGCGCACGCCGAAGCGGTGTTGCTCATCGGTGACGATCACGCCGGGGGCGGCAAATTCCACACCGTCCGAAAGGAGCGCCTGCGTGCCGATCACGATATCAAGGCGCCGCGCGGGGTCTTTTTCGGCGAGTGCCGCACGGAGCTTTCTCTTTTCGGCGGCGGTGGTCGCGCCGATCAAAAGGGCACACCGTATACCCATTTCCCTGAAAATCGGGGCAAGATCCTCATAGTGCTGACGGGCAAGGATCTCGGTGGGTGCCATCAGCGCCGCTTGACGTCCACTTTGTGTGGCGATCAGCATGGCGGCGGCGGCACAAAGCGTTTTACCGCAGCCAACGTCACCAATGACGATACGGCTCATCGGCACCTCGCTTGCCATGTCGCGCCTGATCTCGTCAATGACGCGACTCTGTGCGCCCGTGGGGGTGTAGGGGAGCGCCGCGAGCAGCTTTTCGATACCGTTATTGGCGCAAATCGGCGCGCCCGTGGCGCGCGCGGTCTTTTTGGTGAGCGAGAGCCCTAAGGCAAAGGTGAAAAACTCGTCAAAAATAAGACGGCGCTTGGCGCGCGCGAGCGACACGTAATCGGTGGGGTTGTGAATATTTTTTAAGGCAAACGCAAGCGTTGGGAGCTTATGTTCGATGCGTATTTCATCGGGCAAGGGGTCGGTCATCAGTGCCGCGGCGTTCAGCACCGCCTCCACGTTCCCCGCTACCTGCTTGGGGGTAAGCCCTTGTGAGAGGCGGTAGACGGGCAGAAGATCGGGCAAGGGACGGTCCTCGGTATACGGCTCGCTTTCGGGCGCGGTCATGGCATAGCCCTTCCGCTTTTTTTGCACCTTGCCCCAAAAGCGGAAGGTCGAGCCGAGCACGAAGCGGCTTTTCAGATATTCCTGATTAAAAAAGGTGATCTCGCAAATGCCGCTCTCGTCAAACGCCTTGAACTTCAGCAGCGACATTCGCCCGCGAATGCGCGTGCTTTTCGGCTCGGTGCCGATCGTGAGCACCACGGCACAGCGCGCGTCCTCGGGCGCGTTTTCAAGCAGCCGTACGTCGCCGCGGTTTTCGTAAGCGCGCGGAAAATGGTAAAGAAGATCCCCCATGGTGCGGATCCCCAATTTCTCGTATGCGGCAATTTTGGCAGGACCCACGCCGTAAAGCTTCCCGACGGGGGTGGTTAATTGTTCGCTCACCCGACTCACCTCACATTCTGCCTTTATTATAGCAGAAAAAAGCCTGCCTTGTCAACAAAAAAACACGCGACGGGGCGCGCTGTGAAGATGCTTTTTGCGAGGCGAATATAAATATTCAACAAAATTACGGCGTTTCTCGGCTTTAGTCTTGACATGAGCGAAAAAATGCGCTATAATATACTCTGTAATAAAATCACACGGCATAACTATGCCCCCTTGACGGAGGAAATTATGAAAAGAATTTTTGCAATGCTGTTGGCGCTGCTGTTGGTTTTCACCATGGTAGCATGCTCTGATGAGGAAGAGGGCGGGAATGACGAGCCCACCAATCTTGCGGTAACCAATAACGATTTGATCTTTAAGCCGCAAAGCCAGTATAACGATGCTTTCCTTTACGAGGTCATCAACGGCGACGAGATCGCTATCATCGGCTTTGAGGCATCCTACACCCCCCACGAGATCACCATTCCCGCTACGATCGACGAGCGCCCTGTGGTGCAGATCTCGGCTTCTGCCTTCCGCGGCGTATCCAACATTACCAAGGTGACGATTCCCGCGAGCGTGACCGTGATCGGCGAGTTTGCATTTGCCGCTTGCGAGCAGCTTGTGACGGTTGAAATGGGTGCGTGTGTTAAGACGATCGGCAATTACGCCTTCGCGCAGTGCTACGCCCTCAAGACGATCACTCTGCCCGATACCCTTACCGCGCTTGGCGACGGCGCATTTTATTGCTGCTCCGAGCTTGAAACGATCAATATCCCCGCAGGCGTGACCGCCATCGGCGACCTTGCCTTCATGGACTGCAAGAAATTGACGACTGTAACGGGTGCTACCGCAATTGTGACGATCGGCGATTTCGCCTTCTGCCGTTGCGAGGCACTGGCTGATATGCCCTTTGCCGCTACCATCACCACGATCGGTGATTACGCGTTCAGCGGCTGCAAGGCACTGACTGCTCCCACGTTTGGCAGCGGTGTGACGGTTGGCGACTACGCATTTAACTAAAAAATAATAATAAAAAAAGCGGTCTGCGAGGCAGACCGCTTTTTTTACGCGAAAAACGGCGTTTCGGTGATCGTTTGCATGCCAAACAGCATAAGGGCGGCATCTGCCGCTTGCAGCTCCGCGCGGAGCGCTTCGCTACTTGCGTAACGTGGATCAATGGCAATGATGCGAAAATGACGCGCGAGAAAGGGAAGGATGGCGTTGGCGTAGCTATCCTTGATCACGAGCAGGGTGGAGCGCTCGTCGGTCCTTTTCTCGCTGATCTCAAGCACACCGCAGTTTCCACCGAAAAACACGGCGTACTGATCGCGTGTTTGTAGCTTGCTTTGGTCGTAAAAGGCATCGAATGGGGCAACTTTTCCGTCCCGTTTGATCAGATATTCGCCATCCTTTTCAAATCGCCATAGCGCGATATGATCGGGGGTGATGCGCGCGAGTCCCGCCTTTGCGTCAAGTGTGCCGAGAAAGGCTTCGCTGACGATGCTGATTTGAAAATCCTCGGGGGCAAAGGGGACGTAGCCAAGTGCCCCCGAAAGTGCCGCGTAGACGCGATACGCGCCCTTTGTGGTCAGGTGGTGGTCGGTGCGGTACCAATCGCCCTGCTCGGTCAGATGCGTGAGAATATGCGCGTTTGGGAGAGCGGATGTGAGCGCTTCGGGGTCTGATGTGGGCGGTTGCTTATAGAAGGCGGGGAGCAGGCTTTGCAGGGCGTTTGTGCGATGGGGAATGATAGCCGCGTGGAGCGGCAGGGAAAGGGTGCTTGCCTCACTTACCAAGCGCGTGAGCGCTGTGAGGTTTTTGCGGAAAATCACGGCACTCGGAGAGGGCTTTGCCAAGAGTGTATGCCCCTCTCGGAGCATGACACCCGAGGACTGCATTTTGCCAAGGGCGATATCGGTGGTGGCGTAGAGATTTCGCAGCTCCCCACGCCACGGGAAGCGCTCGGCGAGGTAGGTATCGATCGCGGCGGTGTACTCGCCGCTTGAAAGAGCAGCGGCGCTCACGTGCGGAAAATCCGCGAGGGTGCGGTTTTCCTCGGCAGAAAAGCGCGCGGCAGGGAAAAAGGTGACGCCAATGCTACCAAGGAGCAAAAAAAGGGAGAGGAGAAGCAGTAATGCGCGGTCGGTGGGGGAATTCTTTTTCAAAGCGTGCACCTTCTTTCTTTTTATTTAGTTTTTCTTGTTTTTACTTCGCTATGCTTGCCAAAAAATAAGAAAAAAGGTCACAAGCCGCATGGCTTGTGACCTTTTTTATCACCAGGAGCAGTCGATCAGACCGTCTGCGCGAGCGGTGAGCATGACACCGTATGGCTTGCACATATCGCCAAGATAGTCAAGCACGACCACAGGGTCGGCAAGACGCGGCAGACCGATCTCGGATTTGTTTCCATTCATTTTAAGCTCGATGGGCGCAAGCGTGAGGCTCTCAAGCTCTTGCTTTTCGTTGGTGCTCCACATGGGGATCACCGACAGGAACATACGCTTGTCGGTCATCAGACCCCTTGTGAAGTTTTTCGAGCGCTTGGCAAGCAGCTCGTGGACGGTTGCGGTGTGCGCCACACCGTGCTTTTCAAAGAAATCGGCGGGGGCAAGCTCGACGTTATAAAGCTGCAGGATAAAATCGCCGAGCGAATAGAAAATGGGGCAATTTTTGTAGACCTCAATGGGACGCAGGAGGTGCGGTCCGTGACCGACCACGGCGTTGGCACCCATATCAATGCAGGCGTGCGCGAGCCCCACGAGCAGATCGGAGGGGGATTCCTTTGCCACGCCGCCGACCTGATGCGAGTGCACCGAGATCATGATATAATCGGCTTGCAGCTTTGCTTCAAAAATTGCTTTTTCAATGCGCGCAAGGTCCTCCTTGTGCGGTGCGGTGACGTATCTTGACTCCTCCCCCTCGTAAAAGGAAAGTGAGCCGAGCTTTGCCTCGTTATCGGCAAGGGCGGGCTGATAGCCCTCACGACGGCTGATGTCGTCACCTGCGTTGATATGGGTGCGCTCAGCAAGGTCGCGGATAAAGGCAAGCTCCTCCTTGGTTACCTCCATGTGTTCAACACGGCGAACGCCGTTGATGCCCGCGCGACCCGGCACACGCTCGGACTGCGTGCCTGCCATCATGGCGGGGTTAAAGGAGGTGTTGACCGCGATCAGCGCGACTCTGCCGTTTGGCGTTTCAAGGTAGCGCGGTGCTGCCGCTTCTGCCATGTTAAGACCCACGCCTGCGTGGACGAGGTTGCTTTCGTTTAACGCATCAAGGGTTTGGTAAAGCCCCTCGTAGGAAAAGTCCATGGCGTGATTGTTATTAAACGAGGTGAGATTGAAGCCGAATTTTTCAAGATCCTCAAGCACACGGGGGTCGGTGCGCAAATACGTGCCGCCGCTGAACTGAGAGGCAGGGCACGTGCCCTCGCGATTGAGTGTTGTTTCAAGATTAAAGAAGCGCGCGTCGCCCGTGCCGATGAGGGGGGCAAGCTCGTCATAGCCTGCAAAATCCGCTTGGATCCTGCGGCCGATAATGGCGTCGCCAACAGCAGTAAATTTCATGGTGTTCTCCTTATATTTCTATGTTTCTTATATTTCAAAAAGTTTTTTTGCTACTTTAATGATAATTTCAAGCCCCGGGAGCATGGCGGTCTTATCGACCCATTCCTCGCGCGTGTGCATACCGCCACCCATGATCGCGCCGATGCAAACGGCGGGAATGCCGAGCGAGAGGGGAATGTTGCAATCGGTGGAGCTGGATTTGACCTTGGGCTCCTCGTCGGGAAAGACGGTGTCGGTGTGCGCCACAAACACCGTGAGCTGATCGCTCCCCTCGGCATTGATGGGGAAAATGACGTTTTTGGCTTCGTCGATATAAACGCCCTCGGCCCCCTGCTTTTCAAGCCACGCCTTGCAGTACGCGGCGCGCGTCCTCCTTGCCGGATGGCGCAGGGATCAGGCAAAGCTCCTTTAAGAGCGCGTAAAGGCTTTGCTCGTTTCCTTGACGAATTGTTTGATTTTTTGTTCCAAAACGGGGCTTCTCCCTTATAAATCATTAACATTGTTATTATAGCACCGTGCCCCTCGGTTGTCAATAGCATTACATTCCCCGCTCGTTCGCGCAACGCAATAAATTGCCTGTTTGCGGGAGGTACAAAAGGCGGTCGATTTGCAAATTATGTTTTTCGAGGTATCTTCTTGTGAAAGTTTTCGGGAGAGGTGAGGGAATTATTTTTTGCGAATGCAAAAAATAAGGGAGCGGGGAAGCCCCTTTTTCAAAAGGGGTTCCTCGCTCCTTGTTATTTACCTTTTCGGATTAGTCAAGAGCGTCCTTAATGGAGAACTCCATACGACCCTTCTTCTGGTCGATGCCCATGAACTTGACCTTGACGGTGTCGCCCATCTTCAGCACGTCCTCAACCTTGTCAATGCGGGTCTTGGCGATCTTGGAGATGTGTACCATGCACTCCTTGCCGGGTGCGTACTCAACGAAGCAGCCGAAGTCCTTGATGCCCGTAACGGTACCGGTAAATACGGTGCCGACCTCGGGATCGTAAGCGATGGCAGCGATGGCGGCGCGAGCCTTGTCTGCGCTGTCGCCGTTGATGGCGGCAATGCGGATGGTGCCGTCGTCGTCAATGTCAACCTTAGCGCCCGACTCTGCGGTGATCTTCTGAATCACGGAGCCGCCCTTACCGATGACCTCGCGGATCTTGTCGGGGTCGATCTTCATGGTGGTCATCTTGGGAGCGTAGCGGGAAACCTCGGTGCGAGGACCGGGGATCGCCTTAAGGATTACCTCGTCGATGATATAGTCACGGCCCTTGTGGGTCATTTCGAATGCTGCCTTGATGATCTCGGGGGTAAGACCGTCAACCTTCAGGTCCATCTGAATGGAGGTGATACCCTTGTGAGTGCCGGCTACCTTGAAGTCCATGTCGCCGTAGAAGTCCTCAAGACCCTGAATGTCCATCATGACGTCCCAGCTGCCGTCCTCTGCGGTAATCAGACCGCAGGAGATACCTGCAACGGGTGCCTTGATCGGCACGCCTGCGTCCATGAGAGCAAGGGTAGAGCCGCAAACCGAGCCCTGCGAGGTCGAGCCGTTGGAGGACACG